>QNAR01000164.1 GCA_003643975.1 Thermotogae bacterium
AAAGGTCTATTGGGCTTGAAAACACAGGTTTATTCGCAGCGTTCTACTGAAAAGCACTCTGAACTCGTGGCTCTCTATTTCACAGCCATGATGATAGCGAGATACTATTTGAATGTCAAAGACCAAGTGGGATTCAGGGAATTCGTTGAGCAGCAAGTAGAATTACGTTATCTGGATAAAGCTCTCTTTGCCCTGTTTAGTATGCTTGTCCATAATCTCAAAGCCTTTTTCTCATCTCTTTCTGGCTTCATTTAGCTAACTGCATAGTTTGGGCCTATATAATTTTCAAAATTCTTGCTTTCTAAAATACAGAAGGATCAGGAAGCTCAGAAAGCCTTTTTCTTGCGTTTTCAATGTTTTGAAAAATCCACCTCTAACGTATCAGAAGAGATAAAATCTCTGCTCAAACATTTCCAACTGTTGATCAGGTAATAATCCAGAAATCATCTGTGTGTCTTGATCGCTGTTGAGTTCTTCGACTTTTTCCTCGAGCTGTTTTACCCTAGATTTCTTACCGTTTTCCAAGCCTTCTTTGGCACCTTCGGAAAACCTGCGGCGCCATTTGTAATACTGAGCTTGTGAAAACCCATATTCTCTGCAGATTTGAGAAACGCTCTTTTCTCGACGAAGCTCTTCCAGAATTATTGCCATCTTTTCTTCCGTTGAGAGTTTCTTCGCCATTCACTGCACCCCCTTACCTTTATTCTATCTCTCTACTTTTTACCTGTTCAATTCTTCAGGGGAGCAGTATACGCCTACCTTCTTTGGTATTCGAGAAGATTATCCCTCCTTTTCGAGTAGATTCATTTTTGACGCAACGTTCTCTTTTCGAGTAGATTTTTTATGAGGCAATTCGCCCTCTTCATTTTCTGTTAGAAATTCGAGTATAATATCTTTGATTTCCATAGGCCCTGTATCCCTCCTTTGTACGGTTTTTGTGTTTTTCCTATTCTAGGATACAGGGCTTTTTATGTTTTTACAGCATTTATTTTATACTGCCATTTTATAAATCAATAAATCCCCATTGTTCCTCTTTTTCTGGTAGCGTTCAGGCAAATGTTGAAAATAATAGAACCAATGGCGAAGTATAGAATCGTGTTCAAAACAAAGAATAACAGATCCGTTGTTTGCAAACTCCCAGCCGAAACCCTCCGCATGAGTTCAGCTCCGGGTGTTATAGGGACGAGCCACAGCCACGGTTCCTGTATCGACGCGAAAGCCAGTGGCATAAAGAAGAATTGCAATGCCCCGATCACTGAAGACACGTTCTTGAAGAGCAAAGCAATTCCGCCCATTATGAGCCCAAGCCCATAAACCTCAAAAAGCGATAACAGAAGTATCACTAGATGTAATGGATTGAACGCGAAGGGAATACCCATGGTAAGGGTTATCAGGAGCAATACCGATGCTATAAAAAAGAATTGTACGATTATGGTAGCTATGTTCCTTATAACCAGCGTGATCCCAAAGGGGATGTCACTCATAAAAAGTTGTTCCAGAATACCCGTTTTAGCGTAACCTGTTATGTCTCCAGCAAATCCCCCAACACCGGACATAACCACTATAACGAAGATATAACCTATCGCGAAAGCCACGCTGTTTTGCTTGAAATATCCCCCAAGGCCACCGCCTGCCAGTGAACCACCTCCATAAATCGCCACGAAAACTATGTACGTAAAGAAGATGGTAAAGATGGTGTTGAATTTGTATCTTTTAAGGCTTATCATCGCATAATCTAATTCGGCCAGCAGCTTATTCATTCATATTCCCCTCCTTGAACGAAGCAAATATGTCTTCTAGAGTTGGTGAACATGTCTTCAATCCGTTGATAGGAATCGGCTTCAAAAGTTCCATTATTTTATAAAGTTGTTCGGGTTCAGCATATTGTACATCCAAAGCGCCGCCTGACTTCTCTGCTTTGAACCCGTTATCCTGGAGTTTCTCTTTGGCTTTATCGAGATTTTCATTATCTATACTCAAGGTCAAAATATTCTTTGAAGCTTCTTTCTTCAGGTCTTCAAGGGTTTTATCAACCACTATCTTACCTCTATCTATTATCATCACTCTATCGGCGAGCTTTTCAGCTATGTTTAGCTGGTGGGTTGTCAGCAGAATGGCCTTTCCCTGTTCTTTGAGCTTCAGGATGTAATCTATCATGAATCGTGAAGCGTCATAATCCAATCCTAAGGTAGGTTCGTCAAGAAGCAAAACTTCCGGTTGATGTGCGAGCGCAACTCCGAGTGCAACCTTCTGTTGCATTCCTCTGCTGAGCTTTTCGGATGGGACACCGATTTTTTCCGAAAGCCCAAGCATCTCAACGATCTCAACGGCCATCTTTTTCGCAACTTTCCACGGTACTCCGCGCCTGGTAGCGAAATACCTGATGTTCTCGACGGGGTCAGCCTTCCAGTTGATGTTCCTGTTCCCTTCAAGAATCGCTCCTACATGCGCAGCGACTTTATGTGGCTTTTTCACCGGATCTTGTCCGCAGACCCTGACTTCTCCTTTTGTGGGGATGATGATACCACAGAGGCATTTTATGGTTGTGGTTTTTCCCGCACCATTCGGACCCAAAAATGCCACAATCTCTCCCTTATTCACCTTAAAGGAGATTCCTTGCACAGCATTAACAGTCTTCTTTTTATAGTGGTACACCCTCCAGAGCTCTTTAACCCTAATCATCCCAGAACCTCCTAACGTGTATGTGATAAAAGAAACCGAAAAAGCGACGATAATTTCTCTAAATAACGGCTTTCGGTTTTTTTCATCTTCACATATACTTCAATATTAATATATATTTTCCTACATGATTTTCAAAATTCTTGTTTCCTAAAATACAGGAGGATCAGTAAGCTCAGAAAGCCTTTTTCTTGCGTTTTCAATGTTCTTGAAAAATCCACACCTAACGTATCAGAAGAGATAAAATCTCTGCTCAAACATTTCCAGCTGTTGTTCAGGTAATAACCCAAAAACTATCTGTGTGTCTTGATTGCCGCTGAGTTCTTTGAGTTCGAAACTCCAAGAATTTTCATATACATTTTTCACATCACCTTTGCTTTAACCATCATTTGGCCCAACCACATCATCTGGATCAGCCATCAAAATCGAAAAATTAAAGAGCATAAATACCAAAAAGAGTATGAGTATTTTTCTGATCATATTGACCACCTACCTTTCGTGGGTTACAATTACATTGTAGCAGTTTGCATATGATTTCAAAATTTATTGGTGTTGCAATCCAGCTCTGCAAAAATGTTTCAGAATACAAAATATGGTGCATTTTTGTTTTTCGTGGAATTCATGGTATAACACTTCACATGATGGGAGAGAAAAAAACTGGAAAGAAGGATAAAAGCCCTTCTGCAGGTAATAGATAACAACGGCAGTTTTGCAAAACCTTTTGTGAATTATTATGAAAGCGCCGGTTTACCTTCTGGATGGAGGGGCTATATTCGAGCTATTAAACTCACGTGGAACAGAAAGTACTTCAAAGTCCTGAAAGTTCTAGAAACGGCTCTAGTAAATACCAGAAAAAGCGGAATTCTTTACTATCTAATGCTCAGTAAGAAGATGAGCATTTTGCATTTTCTGGGGCGTGAAGAGGCTACAGTTATCTATAACAAGCTTCGTGAAGAGTTTTCAAGAATTCCTCCATTTTCGCGTTCAACAGTGGCATCGAGTTTACTAAACGTATATGCGAGAACTGCTGATAACCCTAAAATGAAGAAGTTCAGGCTTTGGAGCGATTCTTATAAGAAGGATCAAAATGGCTGGTGCTTCTTTCTTCTGGGAAAAGCCAGAGATTTTGCCAAAAAAGGAGATATCGCAAAGGCGAAAAGGCTTTTCTGGGAATGTATTGAAGAATCCCTTAAAGCTGATCACCCGATTGCAATTGCAACTGCTTACAACGACGCTGCCTGGTACTTGAGATCATCATATCCTGAAGATTCCATAAATTATGCCCGAAAGGCTGCCTGCTTAAACGGGAAATATAGGGAAAGCTCGGCTTCTGCACTTCCAAGTATCGATACGTTAATCGAGGTAGAAAAGGACTTTGTGAGTAGAGAAGTAGCGAATCTTGAGATTTTTTCTGGATGTATGCAAGGCGTACCAAAAGAAATGGAGAACAACATAAGGAAAAGATATGCTCATAGAATGACACTTCTACCAAAAATCCTCACCGATTTAGAAAAATCCTTATATGGAAACGATATGGAACTGA
>QNAR01000165.1 GCA_003643975.1 Thermotogae bacterium
AAGAGGAAGTCCTTAAGGTAATTGCGGAAAGCGCAGGAGGCGATGCGAGAATAGCCTTGAATTTACTTGATACGCTTTGTGATACTGCCCATGCTCTTAAAAGAAAAGCAATCGACGTAGAATTCCTGCGGGAATTTTCCGTACTTCCCGGTGGAAGATATACGAAAAAGGGCGAAGAACACTATGATCTCGCTTCGGCATTTATTAAGAGCATGCGCGGTAGTGATCCAGATGCTTCTGTTTACTACATGCTTAGAATGCTTGAAGGCGGAGAAGACCCAAAATTTCTTGCCAGAAGGATGATTATTTTTGCTTCAGAGGACATCGGACTCGCGGATCCTATGGCATTAGTTGTAGCCAATGCAGCTTTTCAGGCCGTGGAGAAGGTTGGCCTTCCAGAATGCTCACTGAATTTAACCGAAGCTGCAATTTACCTTTCTATCGCACCGAAAAGCAACGCTGTAATTCGTGCCAGAAACGCTGCCTTTAAAGTAATTAGAGAAAAACCCAATGTTCCCGTACCATTAAAGCTGAGAAATCCGGTTACAAAAATGATGAAGAAGCTTGGATATGGCAAAGACTATCAATACCCCCACGACAAAGGGGGCTTTACCCGGGAAATGTACTTACCCAAAGAACTATCACAAATGGTTTTTTATGAACCCGGTAATACCGGGCACGAGAGAAAGGTAAAAGAACGGCTCTTATCTTTGTGGAAAGGTTTAAAGAGATACAGGGGGGATAAAAATGAAAAGCATAATACTTGAAAACGGGAAGATAATTCAAATTGTGCAGGGAGATATCACTCATGAAGAAGTTGATGCCATAGTAAATGCTGCAAATGCTTATTTGCGCCATGGAGGCGGGGTCGCGGGAGCAATTGTAAGAGCTGGCGGAAAAATTATTCAGGAAGAGAGCGACAAGATTGTGAGAGATCGTGGCCCATTAGCCGTTTCAGAAGTTGCTGTTACAGGAGCTGGAGAACTTCACGCGAAATATGTTATTCATGTGCACGGGCCGCAATACGGACAAGAAGAGGTAGAGGATAACCTTTACTTGAGTTTTTTGAACGTCTTGAAAAAGGCCGGCGAGCTGGGAGTCAAAACCGTTTCCATACCAGCTGTTTCATCGGGAATCTTTGGCGTTCCGAAGGAAATATCGGCACGTGCCTTCTTCCGGGCTGTGAAAGATTATTTCGAAAAGTATCCCGAAACTACAGTGGCACTTATTCGGGCTTGCAACATTGACAAACCAACCACAGAGGTTTTTGAGAAAATATCACAGGAATACTTTAATATATAGTTTTTTCTCATAACTCTCTTTTGCGCTTATCAACAAAAAGGGCGATGTCCCAACGGCACAGACATCGCCTTATATAGCTTTTGTGTTTAGTTTGTGCTTGAACTGGGCGAATCGACTAAAATCACACGGAAAGCCCCTTTGGTGATAAGCTCATTGGCTATTTCCGAATCAGCAGTAATCCAAATACGGAATGGATCAAAGGTCACCTTTGGGCTGTAATTCATAGCTAATGGATCGTTTTCAGTAATATACTGTGCATCTTCTTCTGAGAGATTTAAGACTACATGTGTGCCCATATAATCATGGGATTGCGCGGTATAATCTGCAAAAGACATGCCATTCTTATAAGCCTTTTCGCCGAGAAACCTGAGTACATTTACAAAAAAATCGGGTTTCGAATATCCCGGCAGGCTTGTTACCGGAGTTGCTGTTTCATCAAAAAACCAGAAAGTTGGTGTTCCTTTGACACCAAAAGCAGCATAAAGCTCATTGTAGGTCAGCTTTTCCTCTTTCCCTTGAATCTCAAGAGTCGCCGTCTTTACGTTTGAAGGATAAATTTCCACAAACACATATCCAGCCATTAAGAGTCTCCCCACGGTTTCATCTGATAGGGTAGATTTGGTAAAAAGATTACAATAATAACAACCCGGATCTGAAAACATCACAATTAGCTGTTTTTGCTCTAATTTAGCGATTTTCATACCTGTGTCGAAATCATGAATAACCCCATCATAGGAAAAAACTGAAACCGCAAGCACTATTAGTACAAGAAAAAATATTGTTTTTTTCATCCGTTCACCTCCATAATTTTTTACAATGAAAACTGAAGCAAGTTCAGCTTATCAAACATAGTGAGTATTCCTGCTGTAAAGAGCAAAATGAAAACCACGAAACGAAGCGCTTTTCTTGTTCTGGATTCGCCTCCGAAAGTAAGCCTTGAAGTGAGTTTCGCGACAAAACCGCTTAATGTCAGAAAAGGAATACTCAGTCCAAAAGAATACACAAGTAATAGCAACCCACCTTGTCCAGCCGTGCTTTGATTTGCAGCGAGAACCAGAATAGATCCGAGTATTGGGCCAGCACATGGTACCCATATCATCCCAAGAACGGACCCAAGCAAAAAGGCTGAAATCATTCCACCACGAAACTTAAACACGTTAACTTTTACACCCTTAAAACCAATTTCAAACAAATAAAGGAAAGCGAAAAGCACAAAAAGCCCACCTGAGATGAAGTTCATTACCTGCCTGTTTTTGCCGATAAATTGTCCCAAGCCTCCTGCACCTGTGCCCAAGAGAAAAAAGAAAATTGACATCCCAAGGGTAAAGAAAACACCTTTCCAAAATCTATCTATAGATTTTTTGGCTGATCCCATTAACACTCCAAAAAAAATCGGAATTAACGGTAAAACACATGGTGAAAAGAAGGACAAAAGACCACCTAAGAAAGCGCTTCCATAAGAAACAGCAGTATTAATCAATGGAATTGCCACTGGATTAATGGCACCTCCAACCAGCGATGTTGCTACCGTAGTAAATTCATTCATTATACCCCTCCCCTGTAAGGTCTAATAATATTTATTATACATCTAAGACAACAAAAATGCCTTATGGGTTCAACACTCTATAATAGAATGCTTCTAAATATTAGTCTATTCTTAGCAATATGGTATAATTAAAAAACAATAGGTATTAGTAGATTTATTTGCTGTAATGGCTTATATGTATATTATTGTTTATGAACACCTATTTTTATGAAAGGAGTGAATTAAAATGCTGAAAGAAAGAATGAAGGAGGCTATAAATAAGCAAATAAACGAAGAGCTTTATTCTGCTTATCTGTATTTGTCAATGTCCGGATATTTCAATTCAATTGGTCTCAAAGGATTCGCAAATTGGATGATGGTTCAATACAAAGAAGAGACAGATCATGCCATGAAGTTGTATAACTATTTGTTGTCACAAGGCTCTGATATCAAATTGCTTACAATCAACGAACCACCGCATATATGGGACTCTCCACTTCATGCTTTTGAAGAAACTTTGAAGCATGAGCAACACATTACCGAATGTATAAATGAACTCGTGGATCTGGCTGAAGAATTAAAAGATAGAGCCACATACAATTTTCTCCAGTGGTATATCAACGAGCAGGTAGAAGAAGAAGAAAATGACAGAGAAATAATTGATAAGCTGAATTTTGTCGGAGACAGCAAAAATGGGATATTCATGATCGATAACGAACTTGCTCAGAGAAAATACGTTCCGTTAATACAAGAGGGGGTATGAAAATGACAGAAAGAAGGCAAGTGTACAAATGTGAAATTTGCGGAAACATTGTTGAAGTTCTTCACGAGGGTCAAGGGGAACTCGTATGCTGTGGCCAACCAATGAAACTCTTTGAAGAGAAAAGCTCAGATACTTCTGTTGAAAAACATGTTCCATTCGTAGTATGGAAAAATGGCAGATATCTGGTTAAAGTGGGTGAAAATGTTTTGCACCCAATGGAAGAAAAACATTATATAGAATGGATAGAGCTAATAGTAGATGGTGTTGTTCATAGAAAAACACTTAAGCCGGGAGAATCTCCTGAAGTAACATTTGAAATTCCGCAAGGGAAAGAGGTTGTTGCAAGGGAATATTGCAACCTTCATGGATTGTGGGTCAATAAACTGTAGTTTAAATTCCAATCTCTCAAGCCCAATTTGGTTTGGCTGGACGAAAGGAGTGATGAAATGAAGTACAGATGCACCGTATGCGGCTATATCTATGATCCTGAAGCTGGCGATCCTGATAATGGGGTTAACCCCGGGACGGCTTTTGAAAATATCCCCGAAGATTGGACCTGCCCACTTTGTGGGGCAAGCAAAGACGATTTTGAACCTCTTGAATGATTACTACTAC
>QNAR01000166.1 GCA_003643975.1 Thermotogae bacterium
AACCGGGAATCGAACCGGGTGTAGAAATTCCCGAGGAACTCTTAAAGGATTTTCTTAAAGAAATCAGCCTCCAGAAATTGCTCTCACAATCCTGACTTCAGCATTTTCAGGAATTTTAGAATCCGGAGTTTTAATTATGCCATTCACAAGTACTATATGTGATTCGGGATTGAGGTTCAAATTCTCCAGAAGTTTTTTCACGCTAACTGACTTACTGAAATTGTACTCTTTTTTGTCAACTAATACTCTCAAAATGGTCACCTCACGGTCAATTATCAATTGTTTTAGTTAGTACTTCCAAGTACTGCGAGAGCTATAGAAGCCAGTTTCGAACTTTCGGCATCGGCCCTGGATACGATGACAATAGGAGCACTTGCGCCTAGTATCAATCCCGCAATGGTTCCACCAGCCAAATATACAGCCGATTTCCCCAAAAAATTCCCCGAGTGAATATCAGGTACAATGAGAAGGTCCGCTTTTCCCGCCACTTCTCCGGATACCTTTTTAATGTTTGCAGCGTGCTCGTTTAAGGCATTGTCTATTCCCAGGGGACCATCGAGGTAACATAAGGGTAGTTGTTTTCGATCAGCCATCTTCGCCAATATAGCTGCATCCATTGTTTCAGGCATATCAGGATTTATCACTTCTACTGCTGCAATGAGGGCAACCCGAGGTTTTTCATAGCCGAGTTTATGCATAAACTTCACGGCATTTTCTATAATAGCAGCCTTTTGTTGAATATCTGGCTTGATAACCATCCCACCGTCGGAAACAAAAATCAGCCTATCCACTGCTGGAACATCCAATACAGCGATATGGCTCAGCAATTTCCCGCTTCTCAAGCCCCATTCCTTGTTAAGTACGGCCTTCAAGAGATTAGCCGTTTTTACCAGACCTTTCATCAAAATATCCGCTTCACCGCTAGAGATGAGTTTCACGCCTTTTTCCGAGGCTTCCACAGGGTTTTTGGCATCTATTACTGGGAAGTCTGTTCCCAGTTCTTTTTGTACCTCCATGGTCCTTTCTTTGTTTCCTACAAGTATAGCATCTGCAATACCCTCTTCTTTAGCCCGCTTCAAAGCCTTTATTCCTTCAACATCTTCTGCCCCTACCAGGACAACTCTTTTAGCTTCTTTCAAGGCGTGCACCTTGTTATAGAGTTCTTTAAAATCTCTGAGCAAAATAACACCTCCTCGAACTAATGATGTCGTTTAGCTGTGCTCACAAAAACCACACCAGTTCTCCTGGTGTGGTTTTACCATAAAACATATCTGCTCACTGCATCGGGAAGATGAAAATGTTCTTTCCACGTGTTAACTCTTTGCAATCTGTTACCACGATTTTGTAAGAATTACCATCGCTATCCTTTGCTATAATCAAAGGCCAGGTATCTGCAGAGAAAAACCTTCCTATTGCGTTTCTTATGTAATTGATTTCTTCGGGTTTTAAGAGATCAGAATATTTCGGTGCATACAACTCTACAATAGCACTTGTGGAAAGCTTTTCACGGTCTATCTGCTTGCCTTTATTGAAAATTATCAATTCTCCGTTAAGCGTACCAGCAAACACGAGCGTTTCTTCAAAAGCTTGTTGAGCAGTCATACTGCTGAAATATGGCTCGAATCCCTTATCTGCTGAGGGGTTTGTTATAAAGTACCAATAAGGGCTTTCAGTTACACCGCCATGGTTATCGCGAACTGTGATTTTCCAGCGATAAATGGAATAAGGCCTTAAAAAGCTCGTTTTGAATCTAGTAGCGGTTGTGTCGAAAATTTCCAGCGCATCATCGCCAGTCAAACATTCCAGAAGGATGTCATGGGTCAACGCATCTCCATCAGGATCACTGGAGTTCCAGGAAAAATCTCTGAAATCCGTATCCACAACAGCGAAATCGCACGGCAAAGCCGGTTCCGGTATGTGAGGGGGGCGATTTGAAGTATGGAAGCTGCAGGTATCAGTCGCGACACCACCCTGTCCATCTTCGATGGATATCAGCGCGGTATATTCTCTATTGCCAATTAAGCCCTCAATATAAACGGTCGAAGATGCTTTAGTGTCAAGAACGATCGGTTCAACAGCATCTTTGCCGTTGCTGTTTAGTATTCGTAATTTTCCCATTAGTGCATCTTTATCAAGGTCAAAAGCTGACCAGCTAATAGCAGCCAAATCAGGATTCAAGGCAAATTTTGGGATGATTAAATGTACCAAAGGAACGTGGTTCTTTACTTCAAAATGGTAGTATTGACTGTTTACAGGCCTATCCACATACCCATCATTAACTTCCACATACCAACTGTACTTTGTGTTTCCTTTTAGTTGCGGAATCTCAATGGAAGTGCTTTCACCTGTATTCAAAGTGTACACAGCCTTTCCAGCTTCAAAGAGGTGGAAAGTGTATGACAGTTTATCATGATCTTCATCGAAAGCTGTCCAGTAAAACTCGATCGTATCCGGCAGATCTTTGGAATTGTCTTTGGGGAAGACTGGCTTTATTGTTGGAGGATTGTTTTCTGTTTCAAAAGGCACGGATACTGAGGTTGATTTTCCGCCATAACCGTCAAAAGCCGTTACACTCCAGCGGTATTTTTTGTGTCCAGGCAATCCATTGGTGGCAATATAGCTGGTTATTCCTTTTTTGACGGGAATCGTCAAATTGTAACTTCCATCCTCACTCCATATGGAAAGCTCATAATTCAGAAGGTCTTCATCATCATCATAAGCGGACCACGAAAATTCTGTTTGGGTTGGTTCACGCGTTTCTTTGGGTGCTACCATAGAAAGAATTTCAGGTGCCGTATTTTCTGTTTTAAACAATGCAGTTTGTGTTGCTATACCGCCGTGTTCATCTAAAGCCTCAAGAACCAGCTTGTATTCTGCATGGCCCTTTAGAGCTTTGTCAAAGTGGTAGTAGTTATCTTTCAAATTGTTTATTTCTACTGACTTGATCTCGTTTTTTCCATCTATCAAAATTAGGGTTATGTTGTAACTCAATCGCTCTTCATCTGGATCTACGGCTTCCCAGTTTAGCATTATTCCCTTTTTATTTACAGTAGGGGAATCAACTGCTTTTTCACCATTGATGAGCAGTTTATTGATCTTGGGAGAACGGTTTGGTGTCGTGAAAGAAATCGTTTTTGAAGAGGTTCTTCTTATGTTTACCGGTAGCTCTTTTTCAATCGCTGTGAATTGGGCGATGTATTCGTGATTACCAGTGAATTTCTCAGAAACTGCCTTAAATGTCCGTGTTGTGATAGTTCTAGTGGCAAGCACTGTTTCTGCTGTTTTGGCATCTCTAATGGTTATCAGAAGTGTAAGGCTGTCTCCATCAATATCAGTCGCCTGAGCTGTAAAAATGGGATATATCATTTCTTCTTTGAAATTTGGTGTGTTTGCAGTTATTGACGGTGAGTTATTCAATGTCGTGAATTCCCTAACATCACTCTGGAAAGTTCCACCAAAATCATCGTTGGCTCTAAGGTTCCATAAATAGGTGGTATGAGGTTTAAGATTGATCTTTGCTAAGAACTCATCAGTACTCAAGATGGTGCTTTCTCCTGTTTCTTTTTCCACGATTTCCAGATCAAAATGAATGCTATCTTCCTCGAAATCTTCTGCATTCCACTTGAACGAAGTTGGGCTGTAAGCAACCTCTTTTGCAAAAGCATTGGGTTCTAAAAGTGTTACTAAAGGAGCGGCATTTGGAGTTTCGAAGTCAATGGTGAATTCAGAGCTTTTGTTTGCAACCCCATCAGGTTGATCCTGAATTTCAAGCAATAAACGGTAATCAGTATGTCCTTTAAGCCCCCAAAAATCGATCAATTTTGATAAAGGACTTCTGCTTTCAAATTCCCTGTGATTGATTTTCGTTTTCGATCCATCAGGGGTTAATTCATAAAGGGTTGCTCGTAATGTCAGATAGTCTCCATCAGGATCGATGAAAGTAGTTGATGCGTATAGAGTGTATTTCCCTTCCATTTTTGTAAACCAGATCTCCACCGGTGTTGAAGGATTCGTTGGTTTCGGGCTTCGATCGGGGATGGTTAGAGCTGTTGAGATCTCTGTTTCACCCTTATTTTCATCCGTAGCTTTTAGAATTACGTTGTAATTTCCATATCTCGGCAAGGCAATAGTCTGGCTTCCAGTTGGGGGTAAAGTTTTGTC
>QNAR01000167.1 GCA_003643975.1 Thermotogae bacterium
CATTTTCATCACACATATCGAGGATAATAGAGGTAATAAATAACTGCGATGAAAACTCGCTGGTTCTGCTAGATGAACTTGGAGCTGGAACAGACCCAGTAGAGGGCGCAGCGTTGTCAATGGCCATTATAGACATGTTGTTAACTAAAAAAGCCAAGACTGTTGTCAGCACCCATCTGAGCCCCCTCAAGATCTATGCGTTGAACAAACCAGAGGTAATTAATGCCAGTGTGGAATTCGATGTTGACACGCTTAAACCAACCTATCATCTCATAATGGGCATCCCCGGTAGTTCTAATGCTCTGGAAATTTCGCGCCGTCTTGGCCTTCCAGGAGAAGTTTTGAATAAAGCAAAGGAATATATGTCTAACGAATCGACAAACTTTGAAGCGCTGATAAGCGAACTTCATAAAGAACGTTCAAAGATAGAAATAATCAAGAGAGAGCTCATTGAAGAGAAACAGAAGCTTGAGGAACTCAAAGAGAAATACAATGAGCGTTTTGAAAAATTGAAGAAAAAGAGGCTCGGTGAGCTCGATAGAGAGTTGAAAGAACTGGAGGAAAAGCTCAGTACTTATATCAGGAAAATCGAAGAATCGATAAACCTTGGGCGCTCAGAAAAGGAAGAGGACAAGATAAAAGCCGTCAAGGAACTATATAAAGCCAAGGAAAAATTGCACAGATCACCTTCTTCCATGCACAGTGTTACAGACGATATCCATATTGAAGCGGGAGACAACGTAAAAATCCTGGATACTGGTGTAATAGCAGAGGTTATTTCAGTAAAAGAGGGGAAAGCCTTTTTAAAGGCAGGAATTCTCACACTGGAAGTCCCCCTTTCAAAGTTAGAGAAGGTTAAACCACTTCAAAAGGGCGATGAAGAAAAAAGCAATTCCATAGTTTCGGGCATTCAAAGATTCAGCGATGAGCTGGATATCAGAGGAATGACCACAGATGATGTTCCTTTTGTTCTCGATGATTTTATCGACTCACTGATCAGGACGAACAGAAGTAAAGGATATATCATTCACGGAAAAGGCACAGGCAAGCTTGCTGAAGCCGTATGGAAATATCTAAGGCAAAAAAGGATTGTGAAGCGATTTAGAATCGGCACGCCGAAAGAAGGTGGCCACGGCGTTACTGTGATAGAGGTGTGAGGTGTGATATGACGTTTGAGCTCGGTACTGACATAGTGAAAATCAGCCGGTTGAATGAACGGGTTATAAATCGTGTTCTTGGTGATGAAGAGCTGAAAATCTATGAATCATTCGGCAACGAAAAGCGCCGTATGGAATTTGCCGCGGGCAGGTTCGCCGCAAAAGAAGCCCTCGTGAAAGCCACCAGAAGGAAAGAGCTTGAATTTAGAAAAATACAATTTTTGGTGTCTGAAGATGGAGCCCCGGTTCCGGCTCAGCTAACGAAAGAAGTTGTAAATGCCGATGAAATCCTTGTAAGCATTTCACATGATGGAGAATATGCAGTTGCCACTGTTTTGGTAATGAGGAGGGATTAATGTGAATAAAGTGCCTCCTGAAGTGATGAAGAGAGCCAAAAAACTTCGTGAAGAGCTCAACTATCATTCTTACAGGTATTATGTGTTGAATGATCCAATAATCACGGATCAAGAATATGACGAAATGCTCAAAGAACTTATGATGCTCGAAAGAAAATATCCAGAGCTTATCACGCCGGATTCCCCCACACAAAGGGTCGGGGAAAAACCCGCAGAAGGGTTTAAAGAAGTTCGCCATTTTACAAGGCTTTACAGCCTGGATAACACATATTCTGAAGAAGAAGTCCTTGAATTTCACAATCGGGTGAAAAGATTATTGGGAGTCGATTCACTCGAGTACGTCTGTGAGCTGAAAATAGATGGTTTATCTATTGCTTTGCGTTATGAGTCAGGAACGCTGGTCCTCGCGGCAACACGCGGAGACGGTGTGGTCGGAGAAGATGTTACCGCCAATGTGAGAACTATAAAATCAATTCCTCTGAAACTGAGAAAACCTCTGGATATAGAAATTCGCGGGGAGGTGTTTCTTCCCAAAAGCGAATTCAAAGCAATCAACGAGGAAAGGATCGAAGAAGGGCTGCCGCTTTTTGCTAATCCACGTAATGCAGCAGCTGGAACGCTAAGGCAGCTCGATCCACACGAGGTCGCAAGAAGAAACCTTGATGCCTTTTTTTATCAGATTGTGGATCCGCGCAGGTATAATTTGGAAACCCAATGGGAGGTTTTATCCTTTATGCAAGAAATTGGGTTGAAAACGGAACCACATGCGAAACGAGTTAAAGACACCTCCGGGATTATCGATTACTGGAAGCATTGGCAGGAAGAGAAACATTCATTGAATTACGCAGTGGATGGAACTGTTATCAAGGTGAACCTCATTCACCAGCAAGAAGAATTGGGCTACACGGCAAAAAGCCCCCGGTGGGCTATTGCATTTAAATTCCCTGCTGAGCAGATCAGGACGAAGCTAATTCAAGTTAGTTTCCAGGTAGGGAGGACCGGAGTGATAACCCCTGTTGCCGAATTAGAGCCTGTTTCATTGTCCGGCACTGTGGTCAAAAGAGCAACTCTCCACAATTTTGATTACATCAGAGAGAAAGATATAAGAGTTGGGGATCAGGTTATACTGGAAAAAGCAGGGGAAATAATCCCTCAGATAATAAAGACGCTTCCAGAACTTCGCACGGGTGTTGAAAAGGTTATCAAACCTCCAGAACGTTGTCCAGTTTGCCAGGGGACTGTTGGCAAGGAAAAGGAGGGGGAAGTGGCTTTACGGTGTTTAAACCCAGCATGTCCGGCTAAATTAGAAAGGCGACTCAGGTTGTTTGTGTCACGTGATGCCATGGATATTCGAGGGTTGGGAGAAAAACTGGTCAAAAGGCTTTTAACTGCGAATTTAGTTAAAAATTTCTCCGATCTATACAAGCTAACACCTTTCGAACTCGCTCAGCTGGGAACCGGAATAGGTGATAAAACCATAGCAAATCTTTTGAAAGAAATAGATAAGAGCAAAGATAAGCCTCTCCACAAACTTCTTGTAGGGCTTGGAATCCCGGGTGTAGGGAAGAAACTCGCCCTTGACTTGGCAATGCACTTTGAAAACCTTGAAAACCTTGAGAAAGCGGAAATCGAAGATTTATTGAAGATTCAAGGTGTAGGCATTGAACTTGCAGAGAGCATATACAATTTTTTTCACAACAAAGAGATACTCGAAGAACTCAATGAATTGAAAAAATTCGTGAACACAAAGGAACCGCGAAAAAAAATCAAAGGCATTCTTGAAGGCAAAAAGATAGTGGTTACCGGTGTTTTGAAAAATTACACGCGAAAGGAAATTCACGATTTGATAATCGCTTTGGGTGGTAGTGTAACTACAAGTGTTTCAAGTAGAACCGATCTTGTGATAGTGGGTGAAAATCCTGGCTCAAAGCTTGAAAAAGCGAAAAAGAGTGGCGTGAAAACCGTAACCGAAGATGAATTTTTGGATATGATCGAAGGAGAGGATAGCAATGATTTATCTCGATAACAATGCCACAACAATTCTGGATGAACAAGCAGGCAAGGCAATGCAAGAGTGCTTTTACAAAATCTATGGCAACCCTAACTCCATACACCCTATGGGGCTCGAAGCATACAGGGTAATGGAAGAAAGCAGGGAGAAAATTGCAGAGTTATTGAAGGCCGACCCGCGAGAGATATATTTCACCAGCAGCGCAACCGAATCGATAAACTGGGCGCTGAGATCGGCCACTTCTTTCAGGGGAAAGAGGAAAAGAGTTATAACCAGTGCAATTGAGCACAAAGCTGTCTTAAATACGCTAAAAGACCTGCAGAATTCAGAAGGGATAGAAGTGATTATTGTTGAACCCAACAAACAGGGCATCATATTCGCTGAAAAGCTTTTGGAGCATGTGAATGAGGATACTTATCTGGTATCGCTTATGGCTGTTAACAACGTGACCGGGGCAATCCAACCCTATGAAGAAGTGGGACAATATCTTGAAGCGAAGAACATCTTTTATCATATCGATGCAGTTCAAACAATCGGGAAGATTTCCTTTAACCTTGAAAGCTTCTGTAATTTCGCTTCTTTTAGTGCGCACAAGTTTCATGGCCCTAAGGGCCTGGGCATATTATAC
>QNAR01000168.1 GCA_003643975.1 Thermotogae bacterium
AAATTCCCCTGGGCTACTCACCGGTTCTCGATTCTCGCAACTCGTGACTCGCAACTCGAATCCCGGCTCTTGAGCTCTCGATTCTCTCGCAACTCGTGACTCGCAACTCGAATATCGGCTCTTGATATACTCGTAACTCGAATCCCGGTTCTACATATGTATTACACGAAGGAGGAAAATCAATGAAAATAGTGATCATCAGATACGGAGAAATAGGTTTAAAAGGCAGAAATAAAAAATATTTTGAACTTGCGCTTGAGAGAAACATTCGCAATCAACTCCCTGGTGTTAGAACACGGACCACAGGCGGTAGGGTTTATGTTGAAGCCGGTGACTATTCTCTCGAAGATGTGAAAAAGGTTCTCACAAGGACCTTTGGCATTCAAAACTTCAGCATGGGTATATTGGTTGGTTTTGAACTCGATGACATTCTCTCGACAAGCCTTGGACTAGCCGAAGATGAAGTGAAGAAGGGAAGAAAAAGCTTCAAAGTTGAAACCAAACGAGCTTACAAAAAATTTCCTATAAGAAGCATGCAATTGAGTGCTTTTCTTGGTGAAAAGATTCTTGAACGTTTCCCGGAGCTTCATGTTGATGTCCATAATCCTGAGTTTAGAATAGGGGTAGAAATAAGAAATAGGGGTACATTGCTATTTAGCAATAGGTTACCGGGCCCGGGAGGAATGCCTGTCGGTGTTAGCAGCAACGGTTTGTTACTTTTGTCCGGTGGTATAGATAGCCCGGTTGCAGGGTGGTACATGTTGAAACGTGGAATAAACGTTCATGCAATCCATTTTGCAAGCCCTCCTTATACAGGCGAAAAAGCATTTGAAAAAGTCATTGACCTTGCCAAAGTGTTATCCATGTATAATGGAGGTAAGGAATTAATGCTTTATGATGTTTTATTTACAAAAGCACAGCTTGCGATACATAGGGCTGTGCAAGAGAGATTCAGCCTAATAATCCAGCGCAGAGCCATGATGAGAATTGCAACGGAGATTGCGCATAGAATGGGGTACAAAACATTGATTACCGGTGAAAATATTGGACAGGTTGCAAGTCAAACTGTGGAAAATATGACTGCCATATCCAATGCGACTGATAGATTGGTTCTAAGACCTCTGATCGGATTTGATAAAATTGATATCATTGAAAAGGCTAAGAAAATCGGAAGTTTTGAAATATCCACAAGACCTTATGAAGATTGCTGTACGGTCTTTGTACCTAAAGAGCCGGCAACAAAAGCGAGAATAGAAGATATTTTAAGAGCCGAGAAGAACATCGACTTTTCTCAGCTAGTAAATGAAGCCGCTGGTTTGACAAAGCTTTACAGGATAAAACTTGGGCAGGTGATGAAAGTTGAAAGCCTTGCGATGGATGAGTGAGATTCCTTTTGCCTTGCTAACACTCTGGCTTTTCATAGCTTTTGTCGGTTACGTAGTTGTTTATGGTTCTTTAGTTTTATTAATTGGCTGGCTTATCGAAAAGATTGCAGGTAAGGAAAAGGGTAAGAGATACATTGAGAAGGAAGTGGCAAGATTTGGACGTAATGCTTTCAGGGTGATTGGTGCTCGGGTTAAAGCGTATAATAGGGACAAAGTCCCCAAAAAAGGGCCGATGGTTATTATTTCAAATCACCAGAGCACCTTTGATATTCCTCTTGTGGCTGGTTATGTTCGAGGTGGAATATCCTTTATAGCTAAAGCTGAAATTTCGAAGATTCCAGCAGTAGCACAATTTGTGAAGAGGTTAGATGGTGTCTTTATTGAACGTGGAAATAAATTGCAGACTGCCGGAGTAATACGTACCATTATGAGGATTCTTAAGAATGGTGGAACGATAATGTTGTTTCCCGAAGGTACCCGAAGCCTTGATGGTGAACTCAAGGATTTTAAAAAGGGCAGTCTCGTTTTACCTTACAGAATGAAAGTACCTATTGTACCGGTAGCATTGGATGGTACAAAGGATATAATGGTAAAGGGAAAACTGTTGGTGAAACCAGCAAAGGTTAAGTTAAAAGTTTTAGACCCGGTCAATCCCGGGGAATTTGAAACCGAAGAAGAGCTCGAAAAATATCTCCATACATTGATTGCAGAAGCTCTCTTGGAACTTCGGAGGATGGGTTGAGGGGTGGTATCATGCTTAAAGTTAAATTAAGAGGACTTGCTCTTGATCAAACAAACTCACCTGTGGTCATACTAGAGGTAGATAACTTGAATAGGGGACTTGGGATCTGGATAGGTCCTTTTGAAGCGGAATCACTGGCGCTTGCAGTGAGCGGCAAGGAATATCCACGACCACTTACTTATGACCTTTTCATCAACACTATTAAAGCTGCAAAAGCTGTTTTTCAAAAAGCCGTTATACATTCTGTCAAGGATAACATTTACTATGCTACGCTCTATTTGATAGATGCAAATGGTGAGGAAAAAGAAATTGATGCGAGGCCTTCTGACTGCCTTGTCTTGGCTGTTAAGTATGGCTTTCCGGTCTTTGTAGAGGAAGAAGTCTTTGAAAGCAGTGCCATTGATCTGAGCAAAATTCCCACTGATTATTCTGAAACGGGCTTAGAGGAGACAAAACAGAACGAAGAAGAGTTTAAAAGGTTTCTGAACAACATCAACATCGAGGATATAAAAAAATATTTGGAAAAAAGGAAAGGAACAGAAGAAGAATAATGGCTTTTCTTCTTTTAGATGAATTTCAAATCATATTCAATAATTATCTCGACAGGCGGTTAAAGGAAATCTCCTGTGAAAAGGAGTTTAATGATCTCCTGGGTTATACACCTCAAAGCGGGGGCAAGAGATTGCGCCCTTACATCATCTATTTGCTTTCCAATGCCCTCGGGCTCCCTCAGGCTGTGTACATGGAATTGGGATTGGGAGTTGAACTGTTTCATAGCGGAAGCCTTATCCAGGACGATCTCCCTTCTTTAGACAACGACGATTTTAGAAGGGGAAGGCCTTCATTACACAAATATTGTGGTGAAGGGTCAGCAATGTTGATAGCAGATTATTTGATGCTCTATCCCGGAAAGATATTCTTAGCACTCCCTTTATCGGCCAAAGCCATATTAAACTTATTGAAGCTTTGGTATGAAGCCAGCCTTCAGGTGATCGAAGGAGAATTTTTCGATGTCAATATAAAGGCAAAAAAGATGGAAGAAATCGAAAAAGTTCATCGCTTAAAAACGGCATCGTTATTTGGTTTTTGTTTTTCAGCTCCATTTGTCTGTGCGGAAAGGTTCTTAGAAGCCTTTGAAATGAACAAAGCTGGAATCGATTTTGGCAGGGCTTTTCAGATATTCGATGATATCAAAGATAAGCTCGGAAAATCCGAAACACTTGGTAAGACCCCAGGCAAAGATGAGGCTCAAAATCGGCCAAGTATTCTCAAGCACATGAAAGTTGAAGATGCCAAAGGATATGCGGAAAGGTTGTATTCTAAAGCACTTGAAAAAATCAAACAAAATGAGGTTAGAAAAGCCTTGATTACAGTGCGGGAGCTCATTGAAGAGCATTAAAAAGGAGACTTTAATGCTTTGAGAAAGTGGTCAACAGTTGGATATCGTTGAAAAGGTTCTAAAGCCATAGCTCTTCTTATAATGCGCCTTATTTTTAACTTCACAGGTGGGATTGGTAGTAGCGAGCCTTTCTTCATTTCGGGGGCAGAAATTGGATCCTCTCCGCTAACTATGAAAAAAAGAATGCCACCCAGAGAATAAATATCCGATTGAGGAGTTATGATAGTGCTGTTACAAAAGCGTTCAGGGGCAGAGTAGAACCATGAAATGATTTTTCCGCGAGTTGTAACGTATATTGTATTTTTGAAGCTCGCGGCGCCAAAATCCATGATTTTGACCTTTCCGGCGTTTAACATGATGTTTGATGGTTTCAAGTCTCCGTGTAATATGCCTTTATCATGAATTGCCTTCAATCCCAGAGCGACCTCTTTTATCAATTGAACCGCCATTTTAGAATTCATAGGGCCATGCTTTTTGATCAATTTCCGCAGGGTTTCCCCATCTATGAACTCCATAACATAATAGGCGGTTCCATTTTCCTTAAAATAGTCCAGGACTCTGACAATTCTTTCATCATGAACGGAAGTCATCAGCTT
>QNAR01000169.1 GCA_003643975.1 Thermotogae bacterium
CCATGACAGAGCCCTCTCAATACGTAGAAAAAGCCATCTGGAAAGGGCTTAAAATAATTGGTTTTGTAACCAGCAATGCTTCTATTTGTATTTACGAGGACGATGGAGTGAGTTTGAAATACCTTGATAAAGCCTTTTCAAGAAAGAGAGTCGAAATCTGGAAAACAGGCGATAAGCTTCTTGCCCGTATTCATCCTGAGGCAGGGGAATTGAAGACCTCTGAGCGGAAGATAAACTTCGAAATATTTGATGGAACACACACACATGTTGGTGAATTCATAGACAAGGGTGAAGGCGGTGTTGTTGAGCTCGAAAAGAAACTTAAAAACTGAGATTGAAGTAGGGTTTCAACTTCAAATTCTCTATACTAAAACCAAAGCTAAGCTTGACTGGATAACTTCCATAAAGGTTAAGGGATTCAAACTTGTATAATGTTAAAGAAAATTGTATTGGCTTAGCATCGAAAAGAAAAGAGAGCTTTCCACCGATACCTTGTTCAAAAAAGTATAACAGATTGAACAAGTCAAAATCTCTCGACCCCAGTAAAGCTTCAACACAAAAATTGGCTCCCAAAGCCAATTTTTCTTCGCTTACGAGGCTACCAAAGTTGAAATCAATCGCTCCCGGGTTTCCAAAAAGTATAGCTCTTGCCTTTGTGCCTATTGCAAGTTGCAATGATTCATTCTCCCATTCAACAGATATGCTACCAGAAAGCTCCATTGTATTAACGCTAGATTGAACATCTTTGATCTTTATAAAATTCTGGAACATGCCTTTGCCGCCAATTAACTCAGTGGAAACAACATAGCCGAGATCAATATAACTACCAAAGAGCCCTGGAATGAAAGAAAAAAACATCCCTGCTTTTAAATAAAAAGGACCATCAAAAAGATTAGGAGTTTTGAGTTCACAGCGAAAATCAGGTTGTATTCCCGTAAAAAGGAGTTTGAATTCAACATCCATGGGATAGTACTCCATTGATTTTAGCTGAAATGAAATTTTTGGGGAGTTATTCATGGAATTGTACCCTGCCGCCACTGAAAGACTGGTCGTTGCGAGATAGTCTTCAAAGTACAAGCCAGCCCCCAAAAAATATGGAAATAGTGTTTCAAATCTCAGGTGTTTCAGCGGTTTATAAAATTCACCTTCGACAACTTTCTCATTTGATTTTCTCCGTATGGCTTTTCTTTCAAAGAACGACAGCTCTCTTTCCGGTTCTGGCAAAGCTTCAAAAATCTTGAATCCCTCTTTCTGCGAGGTGATAAGAAAAATCCCTTCGTGGGCCACAGTCCATAGAGCACTTCTGGGGAAACTCGCTAATAAGAATTGTTGCCCCGTTTCTGGATCAATTGAAAAGAGCTGGCTCCCCATTCCTCTTTCTGAAGCCACCAACAAACAGCCATTTTCCCAACTACCTATGCTGAAATCACCGGTCGAGAGATATGAAACCATAGAGTGCTTCAAAAAATCATAGAAAAGTAGGTATTTGCTTCCTTTATCGTTTGCGCGAATCGCAAGAAAGCGGGCCCCGGGGGATAAAGAGATTTGCGAAATACTGAAAAGCTGATCTGGGGGAGCAAAAAGCACTTCATAGTTTCCTTTATCCATAAAAAGCAGCTCCAAAGTCGGAACATTGAACTTGTTTTCCACAACGATAGCTGTGTTTTCGTTTAATAACTGCACTCTCAATATGTGTTCATATGAAGTCCTTTTCAACTTCTTTTTTGAAATGTCAAAAATATACAATCGAGTTTGACTTCCTTCATTATCACGCTCCAGAAGGATAAGGCCAATGCTGTTGCCATTTATGTCAAAATCTACAATGGGATAAGCGGAAGAATATAACAGGGTGTTTTCAAAGTATAAATGATACAAGTGTCTTCTTCTGTCCAAAGTCGTGTAAAAGAGTCTGTCATTATCAACGGAAAGCTTCAAGATTTCTTCCATTTCAGTCGTTAAAGCAAGTGGCTGAAGCTTGTTGTAAGTTCCCGAATACTCATTGGCCATCTTTTGGAGGAATTCTGCTTTCAGTTCCTCGTAAGTTTTACCATACACTTCTCTGAAAGCAGTATCTATTCCAAAAATCCCGCGAATTCCGGATTTATATTTAAGGAATTCTACGAGCTTATCCTGCCCGTAATAACCAACAAGAAAATCGATAAAAGCATAACCGTAGTTATAAGCCGCTTCGTATCCAATAGGAGATCTTCCGTTGTTAATAGCATCATCGGAAAACAGCTGGTCATTTGAAAGCCCATCGACTAAATAGGGTAATCTTCTATAATCATATGAATCCGCTTTCATTATCTCGCTGCTGAACTGAGCAAACCCTTCTGACATCCACAATGGTTGTAGAGCATTTGGTGTAAGGTAACGCGAAATGAAAGGTCTTATAGCCCGGAGAAAATCGTTAACCATACCTAGCTGAAAAACATGACCAAGCTCATGTGAAATAACTGTTTTCAGCCAATAATCGTCCACTCTGTATGGATAAAAATCCCCGAGGGTTATTATTACCACCTTTCCGGATGAAAAAGCGTAACCGTTTGAATAATCCTCATATCCTTTGAGAATTAGTATTATCTTTTCCTCGGGTTTGTAATTGTAAAACTCTGAAAGTTCTTTATATGTCTCCTCGGAAATATCCACCACTTCGGTCACAACACTCGCAACCTCAGTATGGTATAAATATATAAAATGATCCGATTCGCTTTTCATCCACACAACGCTTCTAGCCGAAGCGGCAAACATGAAAAGAGGAAAAGCGACAAATATCAATATGACTAAAATCGTTATTTTTCTCATTTTATCACCATATATAGTATAGCCTAATTGCAAGTAAATCTAACATCTCGAAAGCAAGGAGGTATCTTATGAACAGAAAAATCACTGCACTCGGTATGTGGCTTGCTTTGGGTTTTATCGTTTCTCTCTTTTTTCATCAATTCCCTCTAAAAGTGGGACAGGTTTTGCTTCCTTTGCACTTTGTCGTGATACTCGCGGGAGCCATTTCCGGTCCATTTGTAGGGGGTATAACCGGACTACTGACACCACTATTGAGTGCTTTGATCGTTGGTAAACCACCTATTCAACCTCCTATTGCTGTATTCATGGCATTTGAGTTGTTCGCTTATGGGCTCATAACAGGTTTCCTGACTGCGCGCGGCAAAAACATATATCTTTCAATGTTGCTGGCCTGGATTGCAGGCCGGTTAATATACGTTCTTGAAATCATCGTAGTGGCTCCAATGCTTGGCTTTCATATGGGAACTTTCTATGCACTCTTGATTTCCTATCTTATAGGGTTACCAGGTGTCGCTATACAGCTTTTTCTCATTCCGGTTGTTTTCAAAAGGATTAGAAGTCTTAAGCAAGCATGAAAAAACTACTACCTTATATCACAGGATTATCCGCATCGATGATCTTCGGATTTTCCTTTCTTTTCACAAAGACGGCCATCGATTTTGTAACGCCGTTTCATTTTCTGGCTTACAGATTTAGCTTTGCATTCGCTTTTCTGTCTTTCTTGAAAGCGGTGGGACTGTTAAAAACAAAAATATCGGTAAAAAGCTTGAAAGATCTGGGATTTTTGGCGTTCGTTCAACCTCTTTTATACTTTTCCCTGGAAATTACCGGTATCAACCTCACGACCTCCATGGAAGCTGGTATCATAATTTCAACGATTCCCGTCTTTGTGCTCATACTCTCGAGAATCTTTTTGAAGGAATTTTTGAACACCTTACAGCTTTTTTCCATGTTCCTTTCTATGGCAGGAGTGCTCTTAATAACACTTTCAAGAGGGTTGTCTTTTTCCAGAAATCTCGCTGGCGTGCTATTCTTGGTAGCCTGTTCATTTAGCGCAGCTATTTACAATATACTTTCGAGAAAGGCCTCCACAAAATACACAGCCGCGGATATTACGTACCACATGATGCTCTTTGGCTTTGTAGGATTTGGAACCATCGCTTTTTTAGGATCCTTAATAAACGGGGAAGTCTCTCTTTTCCTTCAAGGATTGGCTATCAAAGAAGTATTGATTTCGGCGTTATATCTTGGTGTCTTGTCTTC
>QNAR01000170.1 GCA_003643975.1 Thermotogae bacterium
AAAAGGGGATATTCTCACCAGCCGATGAACCCCTGATTCGTATTTGAGTTTTCCATATGCGTACGAACCCACAATTTGCACTGTGGCGCTTTTTATTCCAGCTTCATCACCGGGTTGATGTTCTATGACGTTTACTTTGTAGTTGTTCTTTTCGGCCCATCTGGTGTACATGCGCAAAAGCATGGAAGCCCAGTCCTGAGACTCCGTGCCACCAGCTCCCGGATGTATGCTCAAAAAGGCGTTGCTGGCATCATAAGGGGCACTAAGGAGTATGTTTAGCTCGAACTCCCTGACTTTGCGCTCTGCATCTTTGATCAATTCTTCAACCTGTTCAGCGAAACTCTCATCTTCTTCGGCAAGCTCTACCGCAACTTCTATATTTTCAAAGGTTTCTTGAGCCTCGTTGAGAAGCTGAAGTTGACTTCTCAAGGATTGCGCTTCCTGCCCGAGCTTGCCAGCAGCCTTTTGGTCTGACCATATCGAAGGATCAGAGAGCTTTTTCTCTATTTCCATCAGTCTTTTCTTTGTTTTTTCAAGGTCAATTGTAGAGCTCATAGATTTAAACTTCTCTTTGAGCTCGTTTATCCTTGAGTTAGTCTCATAACTAAGCATTACGCACCTCCAATAGCAATTACCTTTTTATCTTAAAACGTTTCTTGTATGCGCTCTTACGTGTACCTTTCTTTTCTGTCGCCTTGCTGGATACGGTTGAAAAATCGGAATGGATATAATTCAAATTGTTTATTTCACTTTTAGCCTTTTTTTCGACTTTTTCGCTATCGATTTTCACGAGGCGTGTCAGAACAGTTACTACATCATCATAAAGACCATCTATCATATCCTGAAAGAGTGTATACGACTCCTTTTTGAATTCTAACACAGGGTCTTTTTGGCCATAGGCTCTCAATCCCACGGAATCTTTCAAATGTTCAATGGCTTCAAGATGTTTTCGCCAGCGTTCATCTATCATCCTCAACATGAGAAATTTGAATACCTTCACGAACTCTTCGGCAAATTCTTTCTTTTTCTCTTCATAAACCTTCAAAAGGGCTTCCATAATTCCTTCACGCAAATTCGCAATATCAGTTGCTTTAACGGAATCGAGCAATCTGGCCGGAATGAAAGGGAAAATTTCCTTCAGCCTTTCTTGCGGTGGCGCTTCTCCCAGTTCGTCCAGTCTTCTGGATATTACATCTTCGAAGATTTCTTTCACATGATCATCGAAGTTTTCACCGCTGAGCAGCCAGTTTCTATGAGCATATATAGCGCTTCTCTGTTTATCTACAACAGAATCCAGTTCATAAAGCCTCTTTCGTATGGAAAAATGAATCCCTTCGATTTTCTTCTGTGCAGAATTTATTATCTTGCTCAGCAGAGGATGTTCTATTGGTTCACCGGGTTTCATTTTCAAAGTATTCATTACGCTTCCTATCTTTTCGCCCCCGAAGAGCCTTATGAGATCGTCTTCCAATGATAGGAAAAACCTTGACTCACCCGGATCCCCCTGTCTGCCGGAACGCCCGATGAGCTGATTGTCAATTCTCCTGCTTTCATGTCTCTCCGTTCCAAGGACAAAAAGTCCGCCAAGTTCTTTGACGCCTTCTCCCAGTTTTATGTCAGTCCCTCTGCCCGCCATATTCGTTGCAATGGTTACTGTCCCTTTTTCTCCGGCTTTTGCAACAATCTCAGCCTCACGTTCGTGACGCTTAGCATTTAGAACTTCGTGAGGAATGCCTTTCTTTCGTAATTTGCTACTGATCAGCTCACTTTTTTCTATCGAGGTTGTACCCACGAGCACAGGCTGCCCCTTCTTATAACGTTTCTCAATTTCTGCAACAACGGCTTCGTATTTCTCCTCCAGAGTTCTGTATATCAAGTCATCCCTGTCTTTCCTGACCACGGGTTTGTTGGTGGGAATAACCACAACTTCGGCCCCGTAAATGGAAATGAACTCAGCTTCTTCTGTTGCGGCTGTTCCGGTCATACCAGCGATTTTTTCATACATTTTAAAGTAATTCTGAAAAGTTATCGTAGCAAAGGTCATGCTTTCTTCCCTGATTTTCACATTTTCTTTCGCTTCGATAGCCTGATGCAACCCTTCGCTATATCGCCTTCCAGGCAACAATCGACCGGTGAATTCATCAACAATTATTACCTCACCATCGTTGACTATATAGTCAACATCTTTCTTAAAGAGCATACGTGCTTTCAAGGCATTGAGCAGGTGAAAGAGATATTTGTAATTGTTGGGGTCATAGAGATTTTCAAGGTTCAACAGCTTCTCAGCTTTTTCAATACCTTTATCCGTAAGGCTGACCGTTCGCTCTTTTTCGTTTACCGTGAAGTCTTCGTCTATTGTGAACCGCTTGGCTATGAAGGCAAATTGTCGGTACATGGATGATGAATCGGCTGAAGGTCCCGAAATTATCAACGGGGTTCGAGCTTCATCGATTAAAATACTATCTGCTTCATCGACGATAACATAGTTATGACCGCGCTGTACCTTGTTTTCCAGATCATACACCAGATTGTCCCTTAGGTAATCAAACCCAAATTCATTTGCCGTTCCGTAAGTGACGTCGCACTGATAAGCGAGTTTTCTTTTAGAGGGCTCCATAGAGGATTGAATATATCCAACAGTTAAACCGAGGTATTCATAAACGGGCCCCATCCAATTAGCGTCTCGCTTTGCAAGATAATCATTAACAGTGGCAAGGTGTGCACCCTTTTCTGTCAATGCGTTCAAATACATGGGCATAGTAGCCACAAGTGTTTTACCCTCACCGGTTTTCATTTCAGCAATTTTCCCTTCGTGCAGTGCTATTGCGCCCATTACCTGCACATCGAAGGGCCACATTCCCACCGTGCGTTTTGCCGCTTCCCTCACGAGTGCGAAGGCTTCCGGCATCAAGGAGTCCAGAGCTTCTCCCTTTTTAAGTCTTTCCTTGAATTCCTCTGTTTTTTCAGGAAACTGCTCAGCAGGCAGGGCTTCCATTTCCCCGGCAAGCGTGTTTATCTTTTTAACAAGGGCACTGTACTTCTTCAAAATTCTTTTGTTTTTGTCGAACAATGAGCTCATGATGCTCATAAAAAACACCTCTATTCAATAAACTCTTAGGGAATGAATGAGATTTCCGTTTTCTTCCATGGATTCCGTATACAATAGCGCCGTATCAGCTTTCATTCCCAGCAGGTCATAGAAAATATCCCCCAAATTCACAAAAACTTCGGCTATATTTTCGGTTTTATACATATTTTTCAAGTATACATACCTATCGTTGTCTTCAAGCTTCTTTCCAGCAGATAACCGCTTGAGATAATCCTCAGGGGAAAGGTTTGTTATCACAAGTTCGGTTTTATCCAGCAAGAAATATATCTTCTCAAAAATGCTTTTGAGTTCGTACACTTCAAAACCATTTGTATTATAGTGCTTTGCACCCCATTCCCGGAGCTTTTGGATTTCAGGATTCATGTCCGCATTTACAGATGTTTGCAGCCTAAGTGCAAAACTCGTGGGGCTGGCAACAATGCTTCCAAAAATCTCGGCCACTCCCTGACTTTTCTTGGTGAACTCAACAATTAGATCCGCAAGCTCTCTATAAGGTTCAAGACTCTCGTCAAACCAATGCGAAAGTTCCCGTCTCAGGGTTGAAACACTGCCACCAGGAAAAAAAGCAAGATAGTTGCCGAAATATTTTTCGGACAGGGCTTCGTCTTTTGATGTCATATATCCCAGGATTCTGCTCTTCTCTGATTCATCTAGAAAGATGTTTTCCTGTATCATTGTTGCTGCCAGAGTGTGGCCTTCGGGATTGATGAATAGCGTGGTTCTTTTTGTGCTAAAAGCGTACTCCAATCCCAGCCCAATCTTAAACCTGTCACTGTCAAAATATCCGGTTATCCAGTAATTTTCGCTGGCCTTAACAAATTCCGCCGCTTCCTCTTCAGAGTCTATCATTCTTCCAATCTCACCATGATAAGCTCTCATAGGCGCTTCCACAGCGCTGCGGGTGTCTCCGAGTATCAAAAAGCCGTTACCAACATGAAAATACACCTCGCCACTGT
>QNAR01000171.1 GCA_003643975.1 Thermotogae bacterium
ATTTCTCTGATATTCACTTCTATAATTTTGGCTGGTGCCGGTTTTTCAGTACGTAGCCTGTTTAGAAAAACCTCCAGCTCCTCTCTACCGCAAAAGAGCCCCACTTCAACCCCTGCTTCGCGATTTTCAACGTATCCATTGAGGTTTAGCTCTTTAGCTAGCTTTGCAACGAAAGGCCTGAAGCCGACTCCCTGGACGATTCCCCTGATTTTCAATATGTATTCTTGCATACTTTTTCAAATCCCTTAAAAATCAAATCTGCACGTCTTTTCACTTCCGGAGTGAGGTTAATCCCCACTTCCAGGTTTTCCGGCTTAATGCCTATGAGAAAAAAGTTGACTTCTTTTCGGGATTTCAGATATTTTATGAATGTGGAAATGCCAAAGGCATGCGTGGAAAAACTGAAGTCTTTTATCTCCTCTTCGCGAAATATCCTGAGTTCTTCATTCATTCCCTGGACAGAATCTATAAACACGATAATTCCTGACTTTAAGGAGAGAAGTTTTCCAAGGTAGTTTTCAGGATTTCTATAGCATTTAAGCAAATTCCAGTGCGGTGGAAGTTTGAGTTTCTCAAGAAGCTCTATAAGAAAAACACCAACATAATCGTCACTTCTCATGGGATTTCCAAGACCCACAAAGAGAACCTCTCTGTTCATAAGAGATGCGACAAAGTGCAAAATATCAGTTGGAACATCATTTGAAGGCATCTTCGACGACGACGAGGTGCCTGCATTTTGGGCAAAGTAACTCAAAATGATCCTCCCTTCTAACTATCTCTTTAGGTCGGATTTTAGCAGGCGTGGTACTCAGTTCAGACTGTCTAATTAGCATAAGGTTAGGGTGACCATATGTATAAGGCCCCAGCTTTTTAATGAGCCATTTCAAATGGTCAACAGTTGCTATGACAGTACCGCATTTTTCACAGCGGACGAGTTTCTTTTCCACACTGTTGGAGTTAATTTCATCAGATCTATCCAGACTTGCGGTGACATAGTCATTAGTCAGCACTATCCCCCCGTCTGTGATACATTTTTCCTGGCACTGACCACAATATATACAATCGGTGTATCTGACGGTTAAAATTCTAATTCCCTTTTTGAGGTCATCTTTGAGTTCTATAGCCTTTGCAGGACATACTTGAGCACATGCTCCACAGCCAATGCAGATTTCATCATTATAAACCGGCTTTCCGCGAAACACCTCAGGAGCTTCGTAAGTGGTAAAAGGATAAGTTGTCGTGAACCTTTTTGAAAACACATTGGTGATTGCCTCTTTTAGTTCCCTAAGCTTTGGCGTTTTCATCTTTTTCACTTCCCTTCAGTTCATCAGCGTAAAGATCGACAACTGTTTCCTTTGCGGGTTTAACACCACTCCTGTAAGCTGCTCTTGATATGGCATGAGCAGCAACTGGCGAGGTTAATAAAATAAACACCATACAGATGAGGGATTTCAAACCACCTGATGCAAAACCTTCCAATATAAACACACCAAACAAAATGCCAGCAGAGCCAAAGGTAACACATTTCGTCGCTGCCTGCAGCCTGTTGTAAACATCAGGTAGCCTTACGAGCCCCAAAGCGCCAAAAAAATCGAAGACTATCCCAAATACAATAAATCCGTAGCCAAATATCTCTCTAATCATCCATATGCCTCCCTTCCAGAAACTTAGCAAGGGCAAGGGAGACTATGAAGCTTTGTAATGCCCAGGCCATGGCTATGTCAAGGAAAAAAGAAGCTCCTGTAAACAAAGAAACCAAAGCCAAAAGCCCTACAATGATAATGCCAAAAATATCAACTGCAACAACTCTATCGGCTGCCGAAGGTCCAAAGATAACCCTGAAAATGACCATTAACGTGCACATCAATAGGATATTTATCAATCTCACAAGAAATTCCACTTCGATAATTGCGAAGTTGAATACAATAAACGCAATAACAAGAAGAAGCCCTATGAACCATCTAAGAGTCCTGCTCACCTCATAAACCTCCTCAAAATGGGTTCAAAGCGCCCCGCAATAGCTCTGGTACAGCCTTCTATTTCGGGAGTCTCAACCTGAATCCAGTGAATAATGAGTTCGCCTTTATCTTTGAACACATCGACAGTTAAGGTGCCTGGAGTCAACGTGATGGAATTTGCTAGCACGGTAATGGACGAATCTTCTTTCAGTTCCGTTTTTACTTTTACAAAGCCGGGTTTAACGGGTGCCTCCGGATGGATGACAATCATAGCGACATGAAAGTTTGCCTTAAGCATTTCCCAGAAAAGGACTATTATATAAACAAAGAAGTATAATATACCCTTCAGGGCAACACTTTTTCCCGTTTTTAAGAAAACATCCCCGACAATTAAAGCGATAGCAAAAGAAGCAATAAGAGCAAATACAAGCTCCTGAAGGCTAAAAGGAAGAGTAATGAGAATCCACACTATGAAACTGAGAATAAATACGATTATTCTGCTCTTTGTTTTAACGGTCATCAGTTACCACCTGCCATGAAAAGCTGGCTGTAAACCTCTCTATTTGTCACGCAATCCACTACTTTGTCTAATGTAACTTCCCTGATCGACGGAATAAAAAGAATCGCTGTAATAAGGGTTAACAAACTCATGATTATCAGAACTGATTTCATAGATGAAGGTATTTTCGCATCCCCGGTTGATGGAAAAGCTTTCTTCAGCATCTTCAGGTAATAAGTTAGGGTGATTACGCTCACGGCAAGTGCAATGAGCGCATAAATATATTTACCAGAATATATGGCTGCCATGATTATTACGAGCTTGCTGAAAAATCCTCCAAAGGGTGGTACTCCGGAAATTCCCATAGAAGCCATCAGAGTGGAAACATAAACTGTTTGGTCACTCTTACCAGTCATTTTTTCCAGATCCCTTGTTCCTTCCGACATCTCGATTGCCCCTGCATCAAGAAAAAGCGTTCCCTTAAGAACAGCATGATTCAGCATATGGTAAATGGCCCCGAGAATTCCAAGGGGAGTTCCCAACCCAAGGGCAAAAATGATATATCCCATTTGACTGACGCTACTAAAGCCCAGCATTCGTTTAATATCGTTTTGTCCAAAGGCCATAATCGCACCTACAACCATTGTTATTGCTCCAAAAACGAGCAATGTTTCAAGAACCAGACTGCTTTTTTGAAACACCATGAAAAAGACCCTGATCATAGCATATGCACCAAGTACTTTTATAAGAACCCCTGATAGCATGGCTGATACCGGAGAGGGTGCGGAAGGGTGGGCATCTGGCAGCCAGGAATGAAATGGGAACATCGATGCTTTCAACCCAAAACCCGTTAGGAAGAACCCATAGGCGAGATAAAGAACGGGTGTTTCAGCACTCTTAATTGAAATCTGCATAAGAGTAAGAGAAGAAGTTGCACTGTAAACGCAACCTATCCCGAAAAGGATCAATGTGGACGAAATAGAACCAAGTATGGCATATTTGAAGGCTGCTTCATAATGCTCGGCTTCCCCCTGAAAAGCGACAAGGGCATATGTTGCTATTAGAGAAACTTCCATGAAAACAAATAAATTGAAAAGGTCTCCCGTAATTGTGACACCATTTAAACCGGCGATTAAAAGCATCAGAAGCCCATAATAATTGCTCAATGAGCTGAAACGCCGCATATATCCTATCGAATACAACGTGCTGAAAAAAGCCACCAATGAAACTAAAAACAGCACGAAAGCTGACAAATTGTCTACAACCAATGAAATCGTATAAGGAACTTTCCAACCCGAAAGCTGGTAGAAAATCGTGCCTGAAGCGTTAATCAACGGAAAAAGCAGCACCGAAAGAAATAGCAGCAACGATGTGGTTATCAGCGCAACCAGTTCTGCAAACTTATTCCTTTTGCCACTCATAGCGAGCACAAAACCCGATAACAATGGAATTATTACGAAATAGGAAGCAATCACCCCTTAAGCCTCCTTACTTTGCGCACATTGAGTGTGCCGTAGTGTTTGTGGATATTCACTGCCAGGGCAACAAGCAAAGCAGTTGTACCCAGTTCGATGA
>QNAR01000172.1 GCA_003643975.1 Thermotogae bacterium
CCTTAGCACATGGCTATAATCATCATAAAAAAGGCTGATGGTCTTTTTTCGTTTTGAAATCGCCACGAGCATCTTGCCGGTTTGGCGTGCCATACGTTCGGCTGTTCTGTGTCGCATGCCAGTCTCAGATGAAGAAATGCTTGGATCTGGAATAAGTTGAACATTTGCAGCTATTATTCTATTCATATTTTCGTCAACTATGATTGCTCCGTCCATTTTTGTCAATTCATAAAGTTTGTTTGGATTGAATTCACAGTCAATCATAAAACCAAGCTGCATAAGAGGCTTATACTTCTCGAAATCGTCAACAAAAAAAAGCAATGCACCCGTATTAGCCGCCACGATCTGGTCTAAAGCAAACCTTAAGGGCGTTCCTGGGGAAACTATTCTCAATTTTTCCAGAAATTCTTTGCGATTCATGTATCGCCCCCCCTCAATCTCTTTAGGAACTCTCCTATATCTCTGACGGTTATCTCACCTTCAGGAGAATGAATGGTCGAAAATCCAGAGTTCTTCAATCTGTCAATTCTCCGATCAGAAAACATCGCAGACCTGATAGAGCCGTCCAGGCCAATTTCACCAAAAGCTGCAAATCCCTCAGGCAAAGGTTTATCAAAAAAAGCTGAAACTATTGAAGCCGCTATTGCGAGATCCACTCCAGGATCGCTTAGCTGAAGACCTCCAGCAACATTTACATATATATCGAGACTATCTAGTGGAATCCCAGCCCTTCGAGTAAGCACCGCTGCGATGAGTAATACACGGTCAAACGAAACTCCGTTGGAAAGTTTTCGGGGAGTTCCATAAAGAGGTTTTGATACCAGCGACTGAATCTCTACGAGAAATGTTTTCGAACCTTCCACAACAGCGGTAATAACGTTTCCAGGTGCAGGAATGTAATCTTCCACAAAAATTGTTGAAAGATCACTTATTTCTTCTAACCCCTTTGATGACATTTCCAAGACGGCAATTTCATCGGAAGGGCCAAAACGGTTCTTAGTTGTCCTGAGAAATCTGTAACCTGTTTTACTTGCTTCAAAATATAGGACAGTATCTACAAGATGCTCCACTAGCTTGGGACCAGCTATTTGCCCACCTTTGGTGACGTGTCCCACAATGAATACAGGAATACCATTCCCTTTTGCCAGTGATACTATGTAATTGGCACATTCTCTGACTTGAACCACACTTCCTGGAAGAGATGAGACACCCGGAAGTTTTAGGGTTTGTAGGGAATCAAATATAATCAGCGAGAACTCTTGTATATCAAGCGTGGTCAAAAAAGAGAGATCACCTGTTGTCATAACTTTAATATGTTCTCCGGTAATCTCTAAACGCTCAGCTCTGAGTTTTAATTGGCTTTCGGATTCTTCCCCAGAGATGTATAGGACAGGTTTATTGTCAGTTACGCGTGCTGCTGTTTGCAGCATAAGCGTGGATTTTCCAATGCCAGGCTCACCACTGATCAATACCACACTACCTGGCACAATTCCACCACCAAGAACTCTATCAATCTCCTTCATGCCAGAACTGAATCGTATATGCTCACTGGTTTGAATATCTGTTAGGGCTCTTGGGCCTTCAAAGTTCTTTGTTTCAACTGAAGTAGTAGGTTCAACGGATATTCTTACAGCAGTATTCCACTCCCCACACATGGGGCACTTCCCAAACCATGCTGGTGATTCATAGCCGCAGGAATTACATACATAAACCTGTTTCTTTTTCATGTATCCGCACTAACCTCAGCCTTTTTCTTGATAGCTCTTCTGAAAATGATTTTCTCATCCTGAGAAATAGCTGTAATGTTATCTCCATCTTTAAAGCGTCCTTTTAGCAGCTCTTCGGAGAGGGGATCTTCAACATAACGCTGTATGGCTCTTTTCAAAGGTCGAGCTCCGTAAACTGGATCAAATCCTTTTGTAACGAGGAAATCCTGAGCTGCTTCAGAAATGGTTAAAAGCATGCCCTTTTCGCTCAGACGTTTTCGCATATCACGCATAAGAATATTTATGATCTCTTTGATCTCTTTCTTGGTCAATTGATGGAAAACTACCATTTCATCAAGGCGGTTTAAAAATTCTGGTCTGAAAGTTCTTTTCACTTCTTCCAAAACCGAAGACTTCATAGACTCATATTCTTTGTCTTCCATACCAGAAGCGTCAATAAACCCTATGGAAGCTTTGGTTTTGTTTATGAATTCGCCACCAAGATTGCTTGTCATTATGATTATGCTATTTCTGAAATCCACATGGCGCCCCTGAGAATCTGTTAATTGCCCGTCATCCATTATCTGAAGCAATAAGTTGAAAATATCAGGGTGAGCCTTTTCTATTTCATCGAAAAGCACAACCGAGAAAGGCCTTTTTCGAACCTGTTCTGTGAGAGTACCACCTTCGTCGTATCCTACATATCCAGGAGGTGCTCCAATGAGTCTTGACACTGAAAAACGCTCCATGTATTCAGACATATCAAATCGAATCAACGATCTTTCATCACCAAAAAGGTATTCGGCTAATGCTTTCGCAAGTTCTGTTTTTCCAACACCCGTAGGACCAAGAAAGAGAAAAGTTCCAATGGGTTTTTTGGGATCTTTTAGACCGCTTCTCGCTCTCCTTATGGCGCGAGCTACCGCGGTGATTGCTTCGTCTTGCCCTACGATTCTATTGTGAAGCGCTTTTTCAAGAGAAAGTAATTTCTCGCTATCAGACTCTTCGAGTTTTCTAAGAGGTATGCCTGTCCAATTGGAAACGATTTCTGCAATATCATCTTCACCGATTTCTACGAATTCCGAATCTACCTTTTCACGCCATTGAGTGTATTCAGCCTTGTAAAATTCATAGAGTTCTTTTTCTCTTTGTTTTAGCGTAGCAGCGGTTTCGTAGTCTTGTTCGGTAGCGGCTTTTTCACGCTCAATACGAAGCTGTTCCAGTTCCTTTTGTACCAGCTTAAGTCTTTCTGGTAATGTTAGTTTTTTCAATCTCGCTCTTGAACCAATTTCATCTATTATGTCAATCGCTTTGTCAGGAAGGAATCTATCGCTCACATATCTGTGTGAAAGTGTAACAGCTGCTTCCAGTGCCTGGTCGGTGTAGTGAACTTTATGATGCGCTTCATATTTATGCCTTATTCCTTTGAGTATATCAACTGTTTGTTCAACCGTTGGTTCAGTCACATAAATTTTTTGGAACCTCCATTCAAGGGCGGCGTCTTTTTCAATGTATTTTCTGTATTCGTCAGGAGTAGTGGAGCCAATACAGCGAATTTCGCCACTGGCTAATGCAGGTTTCAAGATATTAGCGGCATCTACGGCTCCTTCCGCGGAACCTGCACCGACAATTGTATGCAGCTCATCAATAAAGAGAATGATATCTTTGTTGTCCCTTATGACGTTTATGAGTTTTTTCAGCCGTTTTTCAAATTCCCCCCTGTATTTCGTGCCTGCAATGAGTGCTGCAACATCAAGGGCGAATATCACCTTGCCTCTCAGCGTTTCAGGTACTTCTTCATTTACTATCATTTGGGCCAGACCTTCAACAATAGCTGTTTTTCCAACACCTGGATCTCCAATTAAAACGGGATTGTTCTTCTTCCTGCGAGAAAGAACTTCCATCAATCTCTGGCGTTCAATTTCCCTGCCGATTATTGGATCGAGCTTGCCATTCCGGGCCAATTTTGTAAGGTCTGTGCCAAAGCCATCGAGCTGTTTCAAAGCCATAGTCAAGCCCGATTCTTGCTTATTCTTCCCGAAGAAAATACCTGTGCCATTTTGGTCTTCCCAATCGCTGGCAATATTTTCAACGATTTCGCGCCTTAATTTTCCAAGATTAATACCCATTTGTTTTAAAATATGTGCAGCGATACCTTCACCTTCACGTATAATACCAAGCATTATATGCTCTACATCGATCTTCTCTTCGCCTAGCATCTTTGACTCATCGTTGGCCAGCTCTATGACCTTTCTTGCCCTCGGGGTCATCTGCGGAGACCCCACAACAGATTGATGCACATTTGTTCC
>QNAR01000173.1 GCA_003643975.1 Thermotogae bacterium
AGCGCACCGAGAATCGTTGTTTCGCTAAAAGAGTTAAAGGATTTAAGAATAAAGTCTTATCTGAAAAGCATAAAAGAAGGCTATGTTGTAACTGGAGTAGTGGAATCGGTGAAGAAATTCGGTGCCTTTGTAAAGTTGACAACCGATGTAACAGGGCTGATTCCAGCATCAGAAGTTTCCTGGGATTTCTCTGTCAGGATAGAAAAAATTCTGAAACCCGGAGACAAAGTTGAAGCAAAAGTGATAGGTGTGGATATAGAGAACAAAAAGATTTCATTGAGCCTTAAGCAGTTGCAGAAGGACCCATGGCAAGATATTGAGGAACGTTTCCCGGTAGGTTCAGTGCACAAAGGCAAAGTCAAATCTATCGTTCCTTTTGGCTTTTTTGTAGCCGTAGAAGATGGTATTGAAGGTCTGGTACACATTTCCGAGGTCTTCTGGGGAAATACAAGGAAAAAGCTTCAGGAAGTTGTCAAGGTTGGTGACGAAGTTCTTGTCAAAGTGAAGGAAGTCAACAAAGAAAAGAGAACTCTTTCACTTAGTTATCGTGAAGCCTTAGGAGACCCATGGGACAACATCGAGTCTAAGTATCCGATTGGGAAGATCGTGGAAGGGAAAGTAGCAAAGGTCTTACCAACCGGGGTAATTGTTGAACTCGAGGAATATGTTTCTGGCTTTGTACCGCTCTCAGAAATATCATGGAACTTTGTGGATAAAATAGATGATGTTGTTAAAGAAGGAGACGTTGTTTCTGCCCTGATCATTTCCATGGATAGGGAAAATCGCCGGATGAGGCTCAGTCTCAAAAAAGCTTCTGAAGATCCCTGGAAAAGGGTATCAGAAGAGCTAAAAGTTGGCGACTATGTTTCCGGCACGGTTACCCGCACTGTAAAATCTGGTGCGATAGTCCTCGTTGATGATTACAACATAGAAGCTTTCTTACCAGTCTCACAGATATCAGATAAAAAAGTGGAGAACGCAGATGAGGCCATAGAAATTGGGCAGAAGCATCAATTTAAGATAATTCGACTGGTCTATGATCCACAAAATGATTCCAGAAACATGGTTGTCTCAATAAGACAATATTTGAAAGACATGGAAAAAAAGGAAGCTGAAGAGGCTATGAAAGAGTTATCATCAGAAGACAGCGCTACGCTTTCATTGGGAGATAAACTCAGAGAGCATTTTGACAGTGACGGAGCTTCTGAATAGACCTGGAGGAAAACACCTGTGGCAACAGTACTGATTGTGGGGCGCCCCAATGTGGGAAAATCAACCTTATTTAACCGATTGGTTGGCGGAAGAAGAGCAATAGTTGACGATCTCCCGGGAGTAACCCGGGATTTCGTCTTTGGAAGAGTTGAATGGCAGCAAAAGGGGTTTGAAGTCGTTGACACATGCGGACTCTTTGATGACCCCAAAGACATTGTGGAAGAAAAAATGAAGGATGTTACACTGGACATCATCGATAATGGTGACTTGATTCTATGGGTAGTAGATGGAAAACATGGCTTGACTGCTGCTGATTATGACCTTGCAGACCTTTTGAGGAGATATAAGGACAGAATCATTCTTGTTGCTAACAAAGTGGAAAACATCACCAATTTTGAAACTGATGTCAAGCCAGATCTTTACAGCCTTGGATTTGGAGAACCCATACCCATTTCTGCTGATCATGGCCTAAATATCGATATTCTTTTAGAAGCGGTTATCCTGGCCCTTCAGGCTCATGGTCATTATATAGACTATGTCCCCGAAGCGGAGGAAGCGAGTATAAGGGTAGCCATCGTTGGAAAACCGAATGCAGGTAAGTCTTCGCTTTTCAACGCCATTGTTGGTAGTCAAAGAAGTCTTGTGACAGAATTACCGGGTACTACCAGAGACATAGTCGATGAAACACTTTTGATTGACGATATTCCTATTACATTTGTTGATACAGCTGGCATAAGAAAAAAATCAAAGGTCAGTGTTAAGAATGTTGAGTACTACAGTGTAATGAGAGCGATTGATGCTATTGAAAGATCTGACATAATTGTCCTTGTTGTCGATGCTACACAGGGTATAAGCAACCAAGACCAAAAGATAGCAGGACTTGCAGAAAAAAACGGAAAAGGCCTTATTACCGTTTTTAACAAGGCTGATTTAATCAATGATAAAAAAGCCAGTAGTCTGTTAAAAGCTTTTGAGCTCGAACTCTATTTTGTGAACTATAGCCCGGTGACTTTCACTTCTGCAATAACCGGTAGAGGTATAGATGAGCTTATAGACAAAATATTCCTTGTAAGCGAAAAAATTGATTATCATATTCCCACAGGTTTGTTGAACAATCTCATTGGACGTTTTGTGAGTTCTACACCACCTGTGGGGACAAAGGTGAAAAAAGCGAAAATTTACTATGCAACTCAGATTAATACACGCCCACCATTAATCATGCTCAATGTCAACGATCCCAGACTTTTCACCCATTCTTATCTGAGAGGGTTGAAAAGAGCTATTAGGGAGAACATTGATCCGCTCGAAGGTACGCCCATCTTTATAAAATTGAGGCGGAAAAAATGAGTCAAGTCTTTTTTTTGGCAATTATTGGTTACCTTTCGGGAAGCATTCCCTTCAGTTATCTCATTCCAAAGGTGAAAGGCATAGATATAAGAAGGGTCGGCAGTGGTAATGTGGGAGGAACAAATGTTCTCAGAAATCTGGGAGGAGTTTTGGGATTTATAACTATGACCCTTGATGGTTTCAAGGCTTTTGTTCCCATGCTTATTGCAAGCTTGTTTTTTGGCTTGCCGCAGGAAAAGCTAATTGTAATTGGATTTTTTGCTGCTATCGGGCACAGTTATTCGATCTTTTTGAAATTCAAAGGAGGCAAGGCCGTAGCCTGTACTGTGGGTACGTTAACCGGTCTGAAAGGCTGGTTTCTTCCCCTTTTTCTAGCGATATGGACACCGATAGTGCTCTTGACGAAATACGTCTCTCTTGCATCCATAATCACCGTTGCAGTCATGGACCTAATTGTTTTTCTCGTTTCAGGCATAGAAGCGGGATTTTGGATTTTTGCGCTTCTGTTATTTACCATCTTCCGCCACAGGGAAAATGTTCAAAGGCTTCTAAGAGGTGAAGAAAGGAAAACCGATCTAATAGCGGCTTTCAAAAAAAAGCGGGACCATTAGGTCCCGACTATTTTGTGTTGCTTCCATGTACTCTTTCTTTAAATACCCTGATCCTCAGCATATGCCTTTGCAGTTTTGCATTGATCCGAGCTCTCTCTCTTGCATCTTTCTCAACTTTCAATATTTCCCTAGCTCTCGATATTCTTTCTTCAGCCCGATGAATATCGATATCTTCGGGTTTTTCAACGGCATCGGCAACAATGGTAGTTCCTTCGCGGGTGTTCAATAAATAACCGCCATGAATAGCAAAGGAGAGCTTTGCACCATCAGAAGCTTTTAACTCCACTAAATCAACTGACAGTTTGACAAGCAAAGGAGAGCGCTTTGGAAGAATTCCCATACCCCCTTCAATAGTTCTGAAGGAGAGGTAATCTGCCATTCCGTTCCATTTAATTCCATCAGGGGTCAATATTTTGACGTTAAAAGCCACACTATCGCCCTCCAGCAAAACTCTTGGCTTTTTCTACTGCTTCATCAATTGTGCCCACCGACATGAAAGCTTGCTCTGGAAGATCATCGTGTTTACCTTCCAAAATTTCTTTGAAACCCCGAATGGTTTCTTTTATGGGGACATACCTGCCAGGAATGTTGCTAAAACGTTCCGCTACAAAGAAAGGCTGTGTTAAGAATCGTTGAATTCTTCGTGCTCTTCTTACGGTGAGTTTATCTTCCTCTGAGAGCTCTTCCATACCCAGTATGGCAATAATATCTTGTAGGTCTTTGTAACGCTGAAGAACTTCCTGAACTCTCCGGGCAACCTGGTAATGCTCATTCCCAACAACTAGTGGATCGAGATTCTTTGATGTAGAGTCCAGGGGATCAACTGCTGGG
>QNAR01000174.1 GCA_003643975.1 Thermotogae bacterium
ACCAAAATCGCATTGATGAATCCCACGCCTTTGGTTCTCAAACTACTCAATGAAGCCACTGAGCTGCTCTCAAAAATGATCAGCTTGATTTTAAAAAAAACAGGAGCCTCGAGGATAGTGCTTAGTGGCGGTTGCTTCAAATCTGCTCTATATACTCAAAAGATTACAGAAAAATTCTCCAAATATGAGCTACAAATTTTCAACGACAGGACAGATTCTTATATTGCAAAAGAACTCTTCCAAAGATTAAAAGCTAAAAACTAATTCAAATATTTGTATTATCATAAGCAATATGAATATACATATCTCGATATAATTATTCTCGGTAAATGGATATATTTCTCTTTCACTTCCATTAAACACGTGTAATCGGCGCTAATTTATCTTGGAGTAATGCAATACATGTTTGTATAATTAATCGACTTCAAAATTGTATTTGTACCTGTTCTTTACTTCATACAAAAAGGGGTGAGTTACATGAAATTACGTTCCGTTCTTCTGATTTCTTTAGTTGTCCTGCTTTCAGCTATAGCGTTTTCTGGCGTAGTTAACATCTGGAGCTGGAGAAGCCAGGACGCAGATGTTTGGAAACAAGTTGAATCAAGACTCAGAGCTCAAGGCTATGATATCAAGATTAACTTTACAGCTTATGCTCCCACGGAATATGATGCCAAGGTAAATCTGGCTCTTCAAACGGGAACTGGGCCTGATCTGGTTTATTCACGAAGGCTTCCCGGTGGCCTAACCCAGACTTTGATAGACAATGGGCTGTATTTACCACTCCCGAATGATTTTGACCTTAGCCATTTCCCACAGGCAGTTTTGAACTCCGTTACTTCTGGTGGAAAAGTTTACGGGGTTCCGTTTGCTGTTCAAGTTGTGGGAATTTTCTATAATAAAGACTATTTCGATCAGTTTGGCCTCTCCATTCCAAAAACCTGGGATGAACTCGTTGAAGTTGCCGATACTATTCAGAAAAACGGCATTACTCCCTTCTTCGTACCAGGAAAAGAAGCCTGGGCATTGACCATGCAGCATGCGATGTGTGGTGTTAGCGTTCTTGGCCCTGAATGGATCAAAGACCTTACAGAAGGAAAAACCTGCTTCCTCGATGTTAAATTCGTGGATCTAAACAGGAAGCTAAACGACCTGAAAAAGTACTATCAAAAAGGGTTTATGGGAAATTCTACAAACGACCTTAACGCGGCTTTTGCCTTTGGCCAAGCTGCAATGGTGTTCTACGGTATTTGGGGTTATCAAACCTGGCACGAGCTCAACCCTGATTTAAGAGTTGGCTATTTCATGGTTCCTCCTGCCAACGAATGTCAGGAACCTTATGCTTATACCTATATGGATGGTGCCATTGCCCTCACTTCTAATGTAAAGAACCGTGAAGATTCTCTGAAAGTTCTCGAATTCTGTGCGACTCCTGAATTCGGTACGATTTTCTCCAATGTCACTTACAACATTCCCGCTGTTAGCGGTGCACAGCTCCCGGATCTTGATATACTGAAAGTCGCGGTCGATACATACAACAACCACGCATCCCCTTACGTTTACTGGGTAGGTTCCGTGTTTGTCACACAAAAACCCTCACTTTACACAGATGTCCTCAGCCCTGGAATGCAAGCAATGTACTCTGGGAAAATAACACCTGAGGAGCTTGCAAGAAATGCTCAGGACGCCATTTCTCAGTGGTATGAACCTCTAATGAAGAAGTGATCTTTTTAATACTCCCCTTCCCTTCAAAGGGGAAGGGGATTTTCTAAGGAGTGCAGAATGAAACTGGCAAAAAGGTATCTTCTTTTATTTGTTTTGCCCGCCCTTATATTGTATACACTGTTCATTGTATATCCGCTCATCAACAGCTTGTTCCTTAGCTTATATAGTTGGCCGGGAGTTGGGAAAAAGACATTTGTTGGTCTGGATAATTTCAGGAAGGTTTTCTCGGCTGGTTCTTTCAGGAACGAAGTGTTCAATGCTTTTTGGCATAATGTGTATTTTTATTTCCTCGCTGCCTTAATAGAAATCGGCGTGGGTTTTTTCATTGCGCTAATGCTTGCCAGCAAGATAAAAGGTGCCAGAATGTTCAGAAACATTGTCTATATTCCCAATATGATTCCACTGGTGTTGGTTGGCTTCATGTGGAGCCTGTACTTAAACCCGCAGGTAGGTCTTGTGAACCAATTCTTGAAACTCATAGGGCTTGGCGGTCTCGCACAGTCATGGCTTGGCCAGGAGTCTACCGCGTTAACCACTATTATACTAGTAAATGCCTGGAGAAATATCGGCTTTTACGTGCTAGTACTTCTTGCGGCTATTCTTGATATAAACCCTTCGTTGTTGGAAGCTGCTTATATCGATGGCGCAAGCAACTGGAAAATAATCTGGAGGATAATATTTCCTCTTTCATTTTCTACTGTAAGAACATTGGCCATTCTTTTGTTTATCTGGAGCTTCAACGTGTTTGACATGATATACGCACTTGAGGGTGTTCAAGCCGGGCCTTATCGCTCAACAGATGTCCTTGGAACGCTTTTCTACCGAACCGCTTTTGGCGGCTTGGGGAGCTCTGCAATCGATATGGGGCTTGGCGCAACAATTACAGTATTCATATTCGCTATAATTATGCCTGTTTCCATATTATACGTCTATCTTGTTGAAAAAAGGCAAAGGAGCGCTTGATATGCTTACACTATCAAAATATGGAAAAATACTCGTTTACACTCTTTTACTTATCTATACCATGCTCGTTCTTGTCCCCTTTTTGATGATGATCAGCAATTCATTTAAGAGTATGCGTGATATATACCTAAAACCCTTTTCTCTCCCGACAGACCCTTCATTTAGGAACATTATAGATGCCTGGAATCAAGCCGGAATAGGAAGGGGATACCTCAACAGTCTCATTATCGCGGGAAGCGCGGTTGTTGGGATTGTGATAATATCATCATTTTTCGCCTATGCAATCTCAAAGTATGAATTCAGGGGCAGGCGTTTTCTCTTTATGTATTCAATGCTCGGCCTTGCTTTTCCGGCAAGGCTTGCGATTATCCCCATTTATCTGCTCCTTAGGAATATAAATTTAACCAACAGCCGCCTTGGTCTGATAATAATATACATCGCAGTGAACATACCATTTTCGGTGTTCTTGCTGAAAAATTTCATAGACGGTGTTCCCAACGAGCTGAGCGAGGCTGCAAGAATAGACGGGGCCAATCCTCTTCAGATTTACAGGCATGTGGTCATACCGCTCATAAAGCCAGCTATTTCCATTGTCTCCATTGTAAGCTTCGTGAACGTCTGGAATGATTTCTTCTTCCCACTCATATTTATAAATGATCGTTCAAAGGCGACAATTACCCTTGCTGTGTCTATTTTCTTTGGCGAATATGCGAATCGCTGGAACTTGCTTTTCACGAGTTTAACGCTTGCCATAGCACCAACAATAATTTTGTTCCTGATCTTTTCAAGGCAGTTTATAGCCGGAATGACTCAGGGAGCAATCAAATAAGGTTGTGAAAAAAATGAAAATAAAACCTGGTATAGAAAAGATACTCGATAACAAAACCAAATACGCTAAGATGAATCTTGGATTGTTGACCAACTCCTCCGGCGTTACTTCGAAACTCGAAATCAATCTCGAAAAGCTTCTGGAAAGCGGGTTCAAAATAAAGAAGCTCTTTGGTCCAGAGCATGGGATTTGGGGAGCTGTGGCAGATGGCGAAAAAGTTAAGGACTCCGTGGACCCACGATACAACCTCCCTGTTTATTCTCTCTACGGAGCGCATCTAAAGCCCACTCAGGAAATGCTTGAAGGCTTGGATGCGGTGATATATGACATACAGGATGTGGGATTGCGTTACTACACCTATATTTACACTCTTGGCTATCTCATGGAAGCCTGTGCAGAAAAGTGTATAAAGATCATCGTTCTCGACAGACCAAATCCCCTCGGGGGAAAAATAG
>QNAR01000175.1 GCA_003643975.1 Thermotogae bacterium
AACCGAAGCAACTTTGGTTGAAGGCTCAAAGGCATTTCTGAAATCTCATCAAGAAAAAGAGTTCCGCCATCCGCTTCTTCTACAAGACCTTTTTTGAAGGTATCCGCCCCTGTAAATGCTCCCTTTTCATGTCCGAAGAGTTCAGATTCAAAGAGGTTTTCCGGTATTGCAGAGCAATTTAACGCGACAAATTTCTTTCTTCCGCTTAGCCTGTGAATCAAGTTTGCAACAACTTCCTTTCCGGTTCCACTATCCCCTTCAATCAAAACGGAAACATTTTTACCCGCAATGGTTTCTACCGTTTTTTTTATCTTCATCATTTCAGTGCTTTTCCCGACTAAATTCAATTTCCTTTCAATACCGGTCAATCTTGAAAGCTCTTCATTTTCCAATTCCAGTTTTCTGTAACTCATAGCCCGTTTTATTTCAATCAGGGCATGATCGAGATCAAAGGGCTTCTCAAGAAAATTGAAAGCACCTTTTTTCACCGCGCTGACAGCACTGTTTATGTCTCCATGGGCGGACATGACAATAACGGTTGAAACAGCACTGGCTATTTCCACGAGTTCCATTCCATTGCCATCAGGGAGCCTTAAATCAAGGAGAACACAATGAAAATAGTCATTGTACAGCTTTTCCCTTGCTTCGCCCAAAGTCATTACACCCACAGGTGTATAGCCTGCATCTTTCAAAGCTTCACAAAGCATTTCGTTGAACATTTGATCATCGTCGATAACGAGGATCTTTTTTTTCACATCCTCACCTCTTAAATACCAGTCTGATAACAGTCCCTTTGCCCTCTTTGCTACGTATCTTTAGAGAAACATCATTATCCTCGCAAAAGCTTTTGGCAAGAGTTAATCCAAGACCTGTTCCATTTTCCTTTGTTGTAAAAAAAGCTTTTGTGGCTTTTTCAAGAACCCGTTTGCTCATACCGATACCGTTATCGCCAATCAGGAGGGCAATCCACTCTTGCCCTTTCCTTAACTTCAAAACAACATCGCCTTTATCTCCCGGTATTGCTTCAAGTGCGTTTATCACCAGATTTTTTATAACATTTTCAAGGCGCTTTTCCTGAACTTTAACGACTGCTTCATTTACATTTGAAGCCAGGCGAAGGTTAATCCCTCTGGTTTCTGCAATTGGTGTCAGGTATCTGACCACTCTATTCAAAAGTTTCGGCAAATCGGTATCTCGAGGTTCTTCCCCGTAATGGTACACCTGCAAAACACCAAGAATCTTTTCTTTCAGCGATTTTAGTTCCCTTTCAAGGCGTTGTAGATTTTGCTCTTTGCCTGTCCTTTGATATAGATCAAATGCCAGCTGGAGGTTTGCCAGAGGCTGCTTCAAGCCATGTGCGAGATCCGCTACCGTTTCCGCACTGACAGCGTAGCGCATTGTCTTTTCTAACAACCTTTCTGTCTTCCAGCGAGTCGTTATATCATTGAAAATCATGGAGAATTCTTCGTTTTCTCCTTCTTCGACGACTACCATATATCGTCTACTTTGCCTTCTGGAAAATACATGGTAATTGCCTTTTCTGACAGGGATTTTCAAACCGTTTCTTCGTAATATGCCAAAAATTCTTCCCTTTCCTATCTCCTTACCGTCGTTGAAGTGAATCTGGAAAGCTTTATTGTAAAATCTGATCTCTCCTTCTCTGCCAACAAGTACAATGGGCAATTCAAAGGAATTTACGAGATTGACGAAATTTTCGTAACGCTCTTTATAAAAGTCCTTCTCCTGAACGATTCTCTGTAAAGCGTTTCTGTGCGCGATAAAAACATTTTTCAAAGAGGTATCGATATTTTCCGGTTTCTTGCCAGCATTAATGGCATTGAGAAGTTTTGCCGCATCTCTTTCGTGGCTTCTGCTTTTCACGCAGTAAAGGATTGCGAAAAACACAGAAATGATAAGAGCGCTTGCCAAAAAACCACAGATGATGCCTAAAGCTAGCCAGATAATAGCTGCAAGTGCAAAGGTTCTCACACAACGATTATGGATTAATTCTTTAAGCCTTTCGAAGTTCGAGTGGTTCACCTCCCCGTATTCCGAGTACTTCAGAGGCATTTCCCTGGTTAACCGCGATTTCCAGGTACCCGCTACCATCCTCATGTAGCAAAATGGACCCTCGCCTTACATCAAAATATGTCCTTCCAAAGCTTCCTTCGAATTTTTTCCTGCCGATCGTTATTATCACTTTGTCATCACACTCGAAATATCTTCCAGCTAGTGTGCCGGGGATGTTCGTTTCAACATTTCCAAATCTATCTACAAAAGCTACTTCCCCTTTCACAACACCTGTTTCTTCAGCGTAAGCCTTCCAAAATTTTAAAACCTCATAACTCATCAGGAGATCTCCAACCTCAGAAAAGTCAATGCCTTTAGCCAGATGAGCAGCCACGGCGGCAAAAATATCCCGACCGTGAAAGGAATTGGAACCTCCATAATGCAGCTTAACATTATCCAATTCTCGTACTTCGCTAACCCCGAGGTCTTCACAGACAAAAGTGAATAATCCGTTATCCGGACCCACAAAAATCCGCTTGGATTTTGTTCTCACCGCTATCGCTTTTCTAGAACTGCCCACGCCTGGATCAACAACCGCAAGAAAGATCGTGCCATCCGGAAAATCCGCAGCCGCTTTTTGAAGTATATAGGCCCCCATTCTAATGTTAAAAGGTTCTATACCATGGGTAATATCGAGAATCTCCACCGACGGCGCAATCCCTTTTATTACAGCCTTGGTGACTCCTACATAATAACTTTCATTGCCCCAATCTGAAAGAAAGGCTATCACGTAAACACCCCCATATGTTCATAAATAGATTTTAGCGCTTTATAAAAATCCTCTTTTTCAATCTTGTATAGATTCGATGAAACACGGCAATCCGAAGCCCCAAACCCTTTTACTGCTTCTCCGAACTCCTGGAGTAATGCTGAGATTTCTTCCTCTCTCTTAATAGATGAAGGTAACAACACAGCAGAAAGAACTTTGCCCTTTTCCAGCAAAAAATCTATATGCCAAAACTTATTCTTAGACTTTTTTAGATGCCTTTTCACCCGTCCTGAAAGAGAGCCTAAGGCTGAACCTGCGTAACAATAAAAGCCCGGGAGAATATCAAATCTCCTTGCTCTGGTTCTTATTTCTAACCGCGTTTTCACTTCTATAAGGAGAATATAACTGCCTTTATCCATATTTCAATTATACGATAAGGGATATTGATTAGCTGATATAATTACAGTGGAGGTGTGAAGATGGCATATGTTGAGATTTATCCAAATAGAGTTTATCAAAACGCTGTATTTCTCAACAAACTATGTGCGGAAGCGAAAATAGAGGTGGTTGGTGTTACAAAGGTAACCTGTGGCGACCCGAACATCGCTGAAAAAATGCTCAAAGCGGGCATCAAAATCATTGGAGAATCAAGGCTTGAGAACATCAAAAGGTTAAAAAAAGAAGGGATTGGAGCAAAATTCATGCTTTTGCGTCCCCCTGAGCAGGCAAGAATTCGTGAAGCGCTTGAGCTCGCCCATTATTTTTTGATTTCCGACCTGAAGGTTCTCGAAAATTTTATCGATATTGACAACACAACTGAAAAAGGATACATATACATGGTGGATACTGGCGACTTGCGTGAGGGAGTTTGGCACGCAGAAGCCCTTCCAGAACTCCTGAAGGCTTATGAAATCGCCGGCAGAAAGCTTCTTGGAATTGGTACAAACCTTGGTTGCTATGGAGGGGTAAAAGCTACCCCGGAGAAATTCGCGCTTTTGGAAGAACTTTCAGAGAAGTTCAGAAAATCAACAGGATTTGAGTTGCAAATTCTTTCTGCCGGGAATACCGCTTCGCTTCCTCTCGTGGAACGTGGTATTGTTCCACCGGGTATAAACCA
>QNAR01000176.1 GCA_003643975.1 Thermotogae bacterium
AAAGTAGCACAGCAACGCTATTACCGCTAATCCAATTATGGGATCAGCTTCACCAATTATCCATGAAATCTTTTCCTCAAGGCTCAGGTTTATGGGAATATCCGGCTCTATATGTCTCCCCTCTTCTAGAAGCAAGATCCTCGCTTTTGATAGGCTTGTATTGTATTTTTGATTGACGTTTTCTTTATTTGGGGAATTTACTAAAAACGCTAATAGACAGCTTTTACATTTGCCAGAATGCTTACCCATTACAACTCATATTTCGACTTTATCTTCATCATTTTTCTAACAATGGAAAGAGATTCTTGTTCTTTAAGTAGAGTTCTTTGTATAATTTTGCCAGCTGCTTGTATTTTGAATGCCTTTCCATATCAGGTACAAATACACGCTGAATTTTCACCACTTCTTTGTTTATGCTCTGTATATCTTTCTTTTCAAAAGCAGACATGGAAAAACACCGCACCCATCAGCAACCTTTCCTGCGATGTTCATAATTCCGCTCCGTTGGTTAGACCCTTTATATTATGTCTTAAACTTCCTGCACGGATTTTTGATCAGTGTCAAGCATCTTCATTACTTCTTTTCGTGCTATATATTATCATCACAGCAAGTGTTACTAAAAAAGGTACCGTTAGCAGCAATTTTGGGGATATATCCGTGCTTGCCTGGAGTGTATTTGAAAGCGCTGATGCAATTCCAAAAACTATTGAAGCTCCAAGAACTCCTATCGGGTTACCACGCCCCAAAACAACGGCAACTAGAGCTATCCAGCCTCTCCCATTCGTCATTCCACCCACAAAGGTTTGAAGTGGAAGCGAAAGAGATGCTCCACCAAGACCAGCAAAAAGACCGCTTACGACAAAAGCGATCATTCTATGCTTATATACGGAGATCCCAACGCTAACAGCTGTTTGGCTGTCCTTTCCGACAGCTCTTAAATGGTAACCATATGGCGTTTTGAATATGATATAAAAACAAACAAATACGAGGACAATTGCAAGATAATCCAGTATATTATATCCACTGATAATCTTTCCAAGAATGGGAATATTATGTATCACTGGAATCTCAATCATATCCAGCTTTGGAGCCTTTGGAAAGAAAACAGTTCCTTTTGAATTGCATAAAGTATATAAAAGGAACACAGTCAATCCACTTGCAAAAAGGTTGGTCGCAAGTCCAACAATGAAAACGTTGGCTTTCAAATTTAGAGAAAGATACGCCATTATCAAAGCGAGAATGATTGAAAGACCTAGCCCAGCCGCGATTCCGATTAACAAGTTATGAGAAATGTTAGCTACATACACCGAAAGAAAGGCAGAAGAGAGCATCATGCCCTCAAGGCCTATGTTTAGCATCCCCGAAAGCTCGGTAAAAAGCCCGCCAAGGGCCGCAAGCAATATTGGAGTCATCATTGTTATTGTTGTGTGCATGAAGTCATCCATTGCTTACGGCCTCCTTCCTGGCCTTGATAAAAGAGAGCAGCCCTTCTGCTGTAATTAAATAGAACACGGCCGCCTGTATTATCCTCGCTATTTCGGGAGTGATATCTGAGAATAATGAAGCAACGTTTGCGCCACTTTCGAGGTAAGCAAAAAATATCGCAGCAGGTATCACCAGCAAAGGGTGATTTCGCGCGATAAGAGCTACCGCAATTCCATTCCAGCCATAGCCTGCGGAATATCCTCGAATCATTCTGCCATGTATTCCGTAAATGTCTATTATTCCCGCAAGTCCAGCAAATCCACCGCTCATAAGCATGGCAACAACTGTAACCCTGCTTACAGGTATCCCGGCGTATTTAGAAAAGATTTTATTCCTTCCTGTTAGGGTTATTTCAAATCCAACGATGCTTTTTTTCATTACAAAATAGACGATAATAATGATTCCAATCGCTATGAATATACCTGTATGAAGATCTGAGGGCGGCAGTATTTTGCTAAACATAAACGTTGAATCGAAATAAGGTGATGCTGCCAAACCAGCTAATGGATCTTTGAACGGCCCTTCAAGGAAAAAATCGCCCATATACATTAACGTATAGCTGATAAGAAGTGATGAAATTAACTCATTCACATTTCTTCTTACCTTCAAATATCCTGAAAAAGCTGCGATAACCCCACCTGTGAAAAAGGAAATCACAAGAACGAGCGGTATTAATATAAAGGGGGACAGCCCTTGAAATTTCCATGTTATATAGGTTCCAACGAGAGCACTTATGTAAAGTTGCCCCTCAAGTCCCAGATTGAAAGCTGAAGCCGAAAAAGCAATACTTGCTGCCAATCCTGTTAGCATCAGCGGAATAGAAGCAGCCAGCATGTTTCCAAAGAAATAAACATTACTGAAAGGACCAATAAAGAAAGATTTTATTGCATTAGCGGGTTCGCTGCTTGTAAAAGCTATCACAATGATTCCTATTCCTAAAGCGACCATTATCGTGATGAAGGTTCTGAGCAAGCTCGCATTCTTCATACGTTACCACACCTCTGACCTTTCCTTTGAATGCAATCCCATCATGTATTCCCCAATCAACGATTTCGTCAATTCTTTCGAATTTTCCAGTGAAGCCACTAATTCCCCTTTGTACATAACGAGTATTCGATCTGCAAGGTATAGCACCTCATCCAAATTACTGGAGACAAGCAAGATGGCCTTGCCATCAGCGCGCATTTCACAAAGAGAGTCGTAAACGAATTTTGTGGATCTCACATCCAACCCCCACGTTGGTTCGCAGACTATTAGAACTTCAGGATCAGAAGAAAATTCCCTTGCTATGATTACCTTTTGAATGTTTCCACCCGAAAGCATGCCAAGCTTAACAAAAGGCGATGAAGCTTTTATTTCGTATTTTTTTATCAGTTTATTTGCAAAGGTGTATGATTTTCTTCTGTCTATCCAACCATTTTGGGAGAACTCTCTTTTGTAGTACTTTGTCGCCATGATGTTTTCGAGAATACTTGATTCACACGAAGCACCCTCGTTCATTCTATCTTCCGGGATATATACCAGCCCTGCGTCTCTGATCTCTCTTACTTTAAGATTAGTGATTTCTCTATCCTTGAGCATTATCTTTCCGGAAGATACCTTTTTCAAACCGGCAAGAGCTTCAACCAGCTGCAGCTGCCCGTTGCCTGCTATTCCAGCTATCCCCAGTATTTCTCCTTTTGCGATTTCAAAGCTTACTCCCTTCACTTCATCCACTAAATCATCTCTTCCTTTGATGCACAAATCCTCGACCTTGAAAACAGCTTCTTTTTTTATCCCCTTACTGGCTCTTTTTTCAAAATCGATATCTTCACCAACCATGAGATAGGATATTTTTTCCCTGTCGAAATTATTGATATCCCCACTTGCGATGTTTTTCCCGCGCCTTAGAATAGTGATTTCATCTGATATTTTGAATACTTCATCGAGCTTGTGAGTGATGAAGATTATGGTCTTGCCATGCTTTTTAAGCGTTCTCATTATTTTAAATAACTCCTCTATCTCCTGTTCGGTTAACACCGTTGTTGGTTCATCGAATATAATCAAATCCGCTCCACGATAAAGCGTTCTTAATATTTCCACTTTTTGCCTTTGACCGGCAGAAAGATTCGCAGATATCAATTCAGGATCAAGTTCCAGTCTGCTTTCATGGGAAAGCCTTGCAACGTCCTCAATTATCTTCTTCCTATTGATGAAACCAAATCTCCCAGATCTTTCTTTACCAAGAACAACGTTTTCTGCAACAGTAAAATCCTCAATTAGTCTGAAATGCTGCTGCACCATACCAATACCGGCCTTGAAAGCTTCTTTTGCGCTTTTGGGTTCCAGCTCTTTCCCGTTAAGAAAAATATGTCCT
>QNAR01000177.1 GCA_003643975.1 Thermotogae bacterium
CTATTCTCAAGATATTCTTTTATGTCAGAACTTCCAAACTGCAGTTGATTTTTTCCCAGGAATATATGAAGCTCGGATAGCACTTTTTCCAGACTGAAGTAATCTTCTCCCTTTCCAATTGATTTTCCGAGGAAGGCCAAATAGTCAAACTCGCCTGAATAGCCAAAAGCCCCTCTGTAAATTTCTCCATCGAGCACAATCCCACAGCCAATTCCTTCATCGAAGAAAATATCCACAAAAGAACTCAGCTCTTTGCCATTTCCAAAAAAGCGCTCGGCTAAAGCGCCCCCATCTGCGTCATTTATCAGATAAGTTTTCCTATTGAAAGCGTCTTGCGCTATTTGTGCAACATTGAAGTTTTCCCAATCTGGTAACCCGCTTGGTGAGTATATAACACCGGCTTTTTCATCTATAGGCCCGGGGGCGCCAATGCCAATCGCATTTGGCTCAATGCCGTGTTCATGCGCCTTAGATAACATAATTTCGATAACTTTCAGTAGGTTTTTGGTTGCATCTTCCTTTTTTCGGTTGGATTCATGAATAATAATGCTTTCCAGAACTTTACCATCTGGATTCAGAAGAACGCCCGATGTGTCCTTTCTTTCAAGGCCAATGCCGATAACTGAGGCTGCATCGCTTTTAATTCTCAAAGGAACAGGAGACTTCCCTATGCTTCCACTATTATCTTTTTCAATCTCTTCGACAATCCCAAGAGAAATCAACTTGTTAATTATTGAGGATATGGTTGTTTTTGTTAGGTTCAACTTTCTTGCAAGCTCAACCCTTGACAGATTTGGATTTATTATCAAAGTTTTGACTATTTTTGAAGTGTTCCTTATTCTGAGATCTTCCGGTCTTGAAGACACAATTAATTCACTTCCTTACTTGCTTTTCTTATTTAGTCAGTAAACTTTACTGACTAATTATATAAAATTCAATTCTAAAATTCAAAACAGGTAATCGGTTGATTAGAATTGATTTCTGGCTATTATCTCCAGCCAGCAGCTGTTACTTGAGAAATGCTTAAAAATGTGGCATTCAAAATGTGCTTGAAAGTATTGGTGGCTTTCAACATTTGAATTTTGAAGCGATTTTGTGGAGCAATTCAGCTATTGTAAATTTGCAATATCTCTTTCTCAGAAATAAGGGGGTGGCTTATTGATTCAAGAGTTTTTTTATGCATTTTGCCTTCGCTTACGAGCTCAGAGCCAGCCTTTTTTAGAGCGTCAAGAACCTCTTTCTTATCAGCATCGGATATGGCTTTGCTTTTCATAAAGTAAGCGTGAGGTCTTAAAACGGCGCCTGCGAACTCTGCGTTTGCATTTTTTGCAAGTTCCTTCACAATATGGACTACCACATCGAAATTTCCGAGTTCCCACCATCCAGAAGCGGATACAAGTGCAATCTTCTTTATATTCACATTTTCGCGAAACCTCGCACGTGTCCGTCCATCTTCAAACTTCAGCACTGGATCTAACAATGGACAGAGCCTGTTGATAAAATTCTGCATATCTCCTGGTAGCGGAATATAGACAGGAGTAGCGAGGATAAGAATGTCCGCTTCTCTCAGTAATGGATAGAGCATTTGCATATCGTCTTTTATGCAACATTCACCGGGGTTTTTAGTCCAGCAGTACATAATGCTGCAGTTACAGGGCTTGATGTTGGGAGCGCTCGCGTAAAATAAGTTGACTTCACACCCAGCTTCTTGCATTCCCTCTATAAAAGGCGCGAGAATAAAAGCAGTATTCCCCTTTTCCATTCTTGGACTCCCATTGATAACAATAGCCTTCAAACGAATCATCTCCCTTAAAATATTTGCCAGGTTACACTGCTTCTATTTGAGTATAGTTGAACGCACTGGAAAAGTAAGAAAAATATCTGAAAGCGATCAAAAGAAAGTTAAGAAAATATCTGAATCTTAGGCCTTCATTTGCCAATAATCCTCGGGTTTTGAAGTTACAGCAACCCTTACAAGAGCATTTTCAAACTCTTCAGAAGTCCATTCAACGTTTGGATACTTTTTCCAGCAATTGTCAAGGATCCTGTTTAACCCTGTTTCCAAACCATTTAGCCTTTTTACATCGAATATATTATGTTCAAAGGATAAATTGGTGATTTGTATTTTGCTTATCTTCTTTACCTTTCCTACGCTTTGCACATTAACAAATGCTCTTCTTATGTTGCCATAGTACTTTATAAGCAAAAGAGGCATCCATATGGTTTTTCCATTAGCCTCAGTGGTTATAACCTCTCTGAGTCTCACTGTATAAATACTTCTTTTATTTCTTGAAGCGCCTTTTGTTGCAGCCCGATGTTTTACAGACCCCACTTTGTTGATCCAGTAAAGGTATAGAGAATATTCCGATTCATCTTCAGGCATCAAAACATAGTTTAGTAATCTGAACTCTTCTTTCAACCTGCTTATCAAATCCACAATGGTCCTCCTTTTGACTTGCTGTAAACTGCTCTCTATTTTTCTTGCATTTATCGTTAGGTAATTTGTTACTATTATAGCGGAACTTGTGGAGGTGAGAGTATGAAAAGGTACATAATAGTTTTGGCTTTTCTTTTAGTTGCTCTCAGTGTCTTTGGTATAAGTTATAGTGTTGGCGTAAATCTTAGTGGGGCTATTGAACCCTTTCTTATGGCAAGATTTGAGCTTGGTACAGTTGATATCATGGTTAAAACTGGTTTTATCTTCAGCAGTAGGGGGATAGAGCTGATTGTTCCGGGTATTTTTGTATCCACTGATTTATCCTTCTTTAGACCACATGCAGGTTTAGAAGGATTCTGGCATTTGAGGGAAATGGAGTGTTTGCTGTTAGGGAAAATCGGAGCGGATTTCAAGGTCGGACTTAGCTTTGCTTCTCTTTACCTTGGAGCGGATTTAGGGTTGGCGATTGACTTGCCCGGGGAATTCTTTGTAAGCGTTAATAAACTTGCTCCAATCCCAACACTTACAGCTTATCTTGAATGGTAATTGATATTATGAGCAGTTAGCGAATATTCAAAGAATTTTCTAAAAATCTTTCGATTAAAATGCGCCCTTTTGAGGGTGCGTTTTTTAAAATTACATTGGAAAAGTATGTAGAATCATCCATGTTGTTGCACTATCGGCTGTTGCTTTTAATCATCTTTACTTCCGATATCGGAAGTAACTTCCGCCCCCGGAAGTGATATAATCTCATAGGGGGTGACTGCGTGCTTTTTGATACAAGGCCAAAAACTAAATTAGAAGACCTCTTTGATAGAATTGATGAAAGAAAAGCTTTTGAAGATGCTTTGTACAATTATCCACTTGTTGTTGTAACTGGGCTTCGAAGGGTAGGGAAATCCTCATTGATCAAAGCCATGCTAAATGAACTCCAAGAAATCACACTCTTTTTGGATGGAAGAAGCCTCTATTCTTCTTCAGGAGGGAATATTACCAAATTCCATCTTATTAGTCACATCGAAAAAGAACTTGCCCGGGTGTCTTTGAAGCATAAGATAATCAAATTCCTTAAAGAATTACGGGGAATAAGCATTAAAGGAAATAGCATTACTCTCATAAGGAAAGAATTAGACCTTTCATCACTCATGGAAAGACTCAACGAATTTGCTGCTAAGAATGGAAGAAATATTATTTTATATATTGATGAAGCTCAGTATTTGAAATATTATGGTTCAAGAGGAGGGAAAGACCTTCTTACCTTGCTTGCGTTTATCTATGACAATTTGCACAATACAAAGTTGGTCATAACAGGTTCTGAAATAGGATTACTGCACGATTTTTTAAGATTTTCAGATTACGAATCTCCTCTTTACGGCAGAGC
>QNAR01000178.1 GCA_003643975.1 Thermotogae bacterium
ATACTTATGCTCGTCACTTTTGGGGCTGCCAGCGGCGCGGGAGTTTTCATCTCTCAATACTGGGGCGTAAAGGACACAAAGAACATCGAAAAGACGATTGTCCACATGCTCTTTGTTACCTTCAGTGCCGCCTTTATCTTTTTCGTCATCCTGTTTTTCATCCCCGGGCAAACCCTGAGACTTTTTTCAAAAGATGCTTCCGTGGTTAGCATGGGTATTTCCTATTCAACGATAGTGGCTTTTACGGTATTCTTCACTTCTTTCAGTTTCGTTATGGCATCTGCTCTGAGAACAGTCGAAAAGGCTAAAATACCGATGTATATTAGTTTAGTAGCACTTGGAATTAACACCCTCGGTAATTATTTACTTATTTTTGGCGTTGGTCCTTTTCCGAAACTCGGTGTCGCTGGAGCGGCAATCGCCACACTGACTTCGAGATTTATTGAGTTCTTACTCTACCTCTTTGTTCTCTATCAAAAGAAAACCCCGGTGAAAATTTCTCTACGGAGTTTCCTGAAATTCGATCGATTTTTCTTCGCCAAGATGATGAAGATCGCTTCACCGGTAATTGCCAATGAGTTTATGTGGAGTCTTGGAATGGCAGTGTATTCCCTTGTATTTGCCAGGGTGGGTACAGCTGCAATTGCCACAAGAAACATTGTAAGCACTATCGAGAGTTTTGGGTTTGTTTTCTTCGGTGGAATCGGTTCTGCGGCGGTTGTCATAGTAGGGTCTGAACTGGGAAAGAAGAACTTCGAGCTGGCTTTTAAAAGTGCTAAAAGGCTGCTTAGAATTACGCTAATCATTTCGTCTCTTGCCGGTTTGGCTATTATCCTGCTTTCCCGGATTATTATAAGGTTTTACAACATTGATGATTTTATTAGAACAACTGCGCTGCTGTCCATCATAATCGTTGCTGCTGCCCTTCCCATAAAGATGTTAAACGCCGTCAACCTTGTGGGAGTGTTGAGAAGCGGTGGTGATACTCGTATGGTATTTCTTCTGGAAATCTCAAGCCTGTGGCTTATTGGAGTCCCTTTGGTCATCCTTGGTGGCCTGATCTTCAAATTGAGTGTTCCCGCGATTTACATAATGATGCTTCCTGAGGAGCTTTTTAAGCTTTTCGTTGGAAATCTCAGATTCCGTTCCAGAAAATGGATGAGAAACGTTATCGAGTAGTGAATATTACAACCAGGGCCTTTTGATGTTATGATATATACGATATTATGATGAATGGAGGAAGAGCATGAAGTTCAATACATTGTTGATTATCATCGTTGTTGTTATGGTTGCCATAACTGCTGTGAATATGTTTATGAGTCTGTCAAATAAGCTGAAAATTGAGACAGTTTCATATAGCAGCAATTATGTTTATGATTCACAGGGTACTGTGAAAATGGACAGTGTCATGCAGATAAAATTTCTAAAACCTCAGCAGATAGAAGGCTTCCTTGAGCAGTTCAAAAAAAGCCCCTCGGAAAAGATCTCTGAATTCCAGAATTCACTCGAAGATTTTTCCAAGAATTTGGGCAGAATACTGACCGTCGAAGATTTCCAGTCAACCGCAACAGTTCTCTCTTATGATATTGTAGAAATCAGAGAGGTAGCTGTTGTCAAGGGCTTTGCAGGCGTTCAAGATGGTCAGGTAAACACTTCGCTCGGTGACGTTGAATTGGATCTCTCGGGTGATTCTGTTCTCACAACAACTCTGCCAGTCAGCGCAAAGGTTCTTAGCGTTAACCCACAGCCCACAAGCAGGCCAGCCGAAAATCTTCTCATCTGGAGCAACACTGGTAAGATAAAATTCCCTGAGGTGGTGTTTGTTGTCGAAGACTGATATCGAAAAATACTCCCAGAAATTCGTAGAACTCATAAGCTCCTTGCAGCCAGTTGTAGTTTTAACTGGAGCTGGGGTATCTACCGCGAGTGGTATCCCGGATTTTAGAGGTCCCGATGGCTTATACAGTAAAATATCTCCAAGAGTCTTTGAGCTGGATTTCTTTCTGGAGCAACCTCAAGAGTATTACTCTCTAACCATGAATCGGATTCACATGCTCAAAGACGTAAAACCTAATGAGACCCATATTTTACTAGCGATTCTTCAAAAACATGGCTTTATCGAAACGGTGATTACACAAAATATAGATGGACTGCATCAAAAAGCAGGAATGGAAGGTGTCATAGAGCTTCACGGGAATGCGGGTAATTTTTACTGCATGGATTGCGGTGAAACTTACACAGTCGCAGAAATCGCCGAGAAATTGAAGTTCGAACCAGTTCCCTATTGCTCTTGTGGCGGCCTTATAAGACCTGACGTCGTTTTTTTTGGGGAGTTTCTTTCTGAAAGCGCGTTAGCACGTGCTAGAGAAAGTAGCCAAAGTTGCCAGCTTTTCGTTGTGATGGGGTCATCTCTTAACGTTTATCCCGCAGCAGGTTTCCCCCGGATAGCCGCTGAAAATGGCGCTTACCTTTTAATAATCAATCGTGGAGAGACAGCTTTAGATTACATGGCCAATTTAAAATTCGATTGTGATTTAGAGGCCTTTTCAAAAGCTGTTTTAGAAAAGTTCAAAGAACTGGATTGAGTATTGCGTACCTTCGCAACCCAAACAGATCTTTCTTCAGGTGAATCACATAATCGTTTCTCAGTTCTTTCACGAGCTTCTCGAGTGTTGTTGCTGAGTAATCCGCAATTTCAAGAAAGACCTTTTTCCCATGAGGCAATTCTTTGAGAAATTCTCTATAAAAACTCATGCCATCGGCTCCGCCATTCAGGGCAGTCAACGGTTCGTATTTTCTCACGCTGTTATCCAAAGTGGAAAGGTGTTCTGCTTTAATATACGGCGGATTTGACACTATAACCTCTACTTCGTCAATAAATGGCTTTATGGGTGTTAAACAAGGTCCCAAAAGAAATTTGATGTTTCTTATTTGGTTTGTGCACGCATTTTCAGCGGCGAGTTCAAGCGCATCGCTGGAAATATCGGTTGCATATACCATGGCATCTGGCAATTCTTTGGCTATGGATAGAGCAATAGCACCACTTCCCGTGCCTACATCAGCAAAAAAACGGTTGCTGTTGCATTCTGAAAGCACCATTTCAACCAGCCCTTCTGTCTCCGGTCTTGGAATGAGAACCCTTCTATCAACCTTAAGAACAACGTTCATGAACTTTTTCCAGCCTATAATGTAATCTAAGGGTTCGTCTTTCAACAAGCGTCCTAAAGCATCTTCAAGTTTTTCAATTGCCGTATCAGGAAATTCAACATCTTCATTGAGAAGAATTTTACTCTCAGGCATGGAAAAGAGATCTCTGAGAAGCTGCATTAAAACATAGCGGGGAATATCTTTCCCCGCGGCTTTCAGTTTTGATTCAAAATCTTTGAGTATTTCTAAAGGCTTTAATCTCATAGACCCAAAACTTTTCTTACCTCATCTGATGCCATATCTGGTGTCCAGGGTGGGTCAAATGTCAGCTCCATGTCAACGTTGTTCACACCCTCGACTTCTTGAACCTTTGACCGGGCATCTTCAAGGATGAACCCGGCAAGAGGACACATCGGAGTAGTCATGGTCATTGTTACTTTAACGTTGTTTTCGTTGTCAACTTCCACGCCATATACCAGACCAAGGCTTACCACATCGAAACCGACTTCCAAATCATATACTTGCTTTAAAGCTTCCATTACCTGTTCTTTAGTAACAGCCATGATTTCCCTCCATCATTTAAACTCTTCTGAAATTTCAATAGCTGAAGACTCGTAAAAAGTTTTGAAATCTTCTTCAAGCCACTGATTCCAGAGC
>QNAR01000179.1 GCA_003643975.1 Thermotogae bacterium
TCGCCAGGAGTTTGAGGTGATTTTCTTTGAAAGCCCTTGTTTTTTTTAATACCAGCAGAATTGTACAAGAAGATCTGGAAAACATTGGCCATCAGCTTAAAAGCCAGGGAATTGACATGGTAATTTGTGAAAAACAAAGAGGCTGTATTGAAAAAGATGTTCAACTTATTTTGACTTTTGGAGGCGATGGTACAGTTCTCAAAGCGGTGCCTTGCGCTCTTGAAAATTCCATCCCCATATTGAGCTTTAAAATAGGAAGTGTGGGATTTCTTTCAGCTTTTGAGCTTCATCAGTTAGAAGAAGCTCTCAATTTATATCTGAACTCTATGCTGATTGAGGATAACAGAACACTGCTCAAAATAGGTGGCGTGCTTGGTACGGAATACGCTCTGAACGATTTTGTATTAGAGCGCTCAAAACCCAGTAGAACCATATATTTGAGGGTTATGATAGAAGGCTTTTCGCCTTACATTATAGCGGGTGATGGAATTATAATATCCACGCCAACCGGTTCTACGGCTTATAACCTCGCCGCGGGTGGTGCAATAATAGATCCTTCTTCCGATGTTTATCAGGTTACACCATTGAGCCCGCATAACCCATATGTTGGCTGCATTGTAGTGGGAGCTTCGCGAAGAACCGTTATTGAACTTCTGGATGACCGTGGCTATCCTATGGATTGTTACAACGATGGTGTTTTTAGGGGAAATCTTGAAAAAGGGCACAAGGTTGAAGTAGCCCTTTCAAAAAGATCGGTGACATTACTCAGGCCAAAGGAGTTTGATTTTGTTGGTGTCATGAGAGATAAACTCGCCTTTGGTGGGAGGCTGAGAGATGATTTCAAGAAGAGGTGAAGAAAAGCTCGACGAGCTGCGTGATGAACTGCTCAAGCTTGCTCGTTATGTTCAAACGATGTACAGTAAATCAAAAATGGCATTTCTCGAGAGGAATGAGCACCATGCCAGAGATGTGATGTATTCTTCTTCTATCCTCGATACCTTTCAGCTGAGCATTGAAAGAAAGACTGTCATACTTGGTGGAACCCTTATGTTGACTGGTAAAAATTTGAGATTAGTGATGATGAGAATGAAGCTGGTAAACGAATTAACGAGGATTGGCAAACAATGTCTGACGATTTCGAGATACTCATTGGAACTGTCAAAACTATCTTCCATTGGCTTTTACAACAGCATGTCTAAAACAGCAAACCTCATCGACGAGATGTTTAACAATGCAGTCAAAAATATTTATTCACCATCAACTAGCATGTCAGGGCAGATTTGCTCAAAAAACAATACCGTGAGCACCCTCCTTGACAGCACGGAAAAAGAGATAACTGAAACCATTGTCCAAAACCCTACGATTGCCCTTAAAGGAGTGAAGTTGATAAGCCTTTTAAGGGTTTTCAGAGAAATTGCTGCTTCTTCTTTATCTCTGACTGAGTGTTCGATTTTTATAGAAACCGGCGAATATTACAGATGTATGGGAAGCGAATTCTTTAAATTCGAAAGTTTGAAAAAATAAGGTGGGGGAATTCCAATGAGAATTCTGATCAAATATATTATTAAACAATCGTTGGGGTCATTTTTTATAGGGCTCGGAGGGTTTATTCTCTTTGTCAGTCTGGAATTACTTTATCAACTTTCAGATCTCATTGTACGCTATAAAGTGGGAATAGATAAATTGTTTATTCTAATATATTATAACCTGCCCTATTTCATCGTTCTTGGAATTCCTGTTGGAGTTCTTCTTTCTATTTTTTGGACACTTTCAAGAATGAGATCAGATAATGAATTAATAGCTCTCCAAACTCATGGGGTCACTTTGAAAAGCATTGTGATTCCCTTTATCATATTTTCAATGGTGCTTTGCTTTGCAGCTTATAGCTTCAATGATTTCATTGTCCCTATTGCCAACAGAAAAGCATCTGAAGCAATATCAAAGTATGTTTACAAGAGACCCGAGGTTACATTTAAGGAAAACGCTTTTATGGAAGATGGAAGGGGAAGATATCTCTACATAAAAAAAATAGATCCTGAAACTGGTGAGCTTCAAAAACTCCTATTATACGATCTCAGCAGTGGTAAAACCCGTGTAATCAGTGCTGAAAACGCTTCAAAAGAATCCGGCAAATGGATTATGCACAATGGACGTATTTTTGAAACAGATTCAAAAGGTTTTTTGCTATTTGATATGAAGTTCGATTCTCTTGAGCTTGAGTTTGAACAAGATATTAACCAATACATAAGAAGTTCTAAGTCTCCCAGAGAAATGACGAGTTCAGAGTTAAAAAAGAAAATCGCAAGCTTCAACAAGCTCGGTGTTGATACTGCTTCTCTTCAAGTTGCTCTTCAAGAAAAACTGTCAAATTCTCTGGCTCCCTTTGTTATAGTTCTTCTCGGCGTACCTGTTTCACTTTTTTTGAATTTAAAATCCAGATCGTGGTCTGTTATACTCACTTTTGCTCTTGTGGTCATCTATCAGGGTTCTGGTGCTTGGTTGAGTGCTATGGGGAAGGAAAATCTGTTTAATCCCGTTCTCGCTCCATGGATTCCCAACATACTCTTCACCGCCTTTGGAATAATAATCTTTGCACTCATTGATACAAGAGCTTCATATAGACTCAGTGAATTCCTCGGTAGATTTTTTAAAATCAGCGTTATTGTATTTTTGTTAAGTGCTTCAACAACACTTTATGCAGGGAATTTAAAGCTCTCGCCCGGGGTTGTTACAGGTAAGAGCGATGAAGTGCTTCTAACTCATGGTGTACAGCTTACCTACAACAGCACAAACACCAGCATCACCGTTTCAGCCTCAAACGCTTCTATTCTTTTAAGAGGAGAGACGCCTATTTCAATAGGGTTTTGGGGAAATGTCAGAATATCAACAGGAGAAAATACGATCTTCTCCGAACGCGCCATTTTGGAGTTAGATTTGGGCATGGTTCAAGCGCTCAAAGCTTACATGAAAACTGCAATAAAAATCCCTGAAACCGGTTCAAATGAGGCTAAAAATGTAGATTTTTTCGTTTTGGGAGATTACGTAGAAGCCACAGCTGAAACAACCCCAACCGTAACATTTCATGATTCTTCATTCACGACTTGTGATCGCAAAAAGCCGCATTACAGTTTTAATGTCAGCTTTGCCAGGCTAAAACCAGGAGAATATCTCGAAGTTGAGAACCTTGTGATGAAGATACTCGATGTTCCCGTTTTTTATTTTCCGTGGTATTACTTTCGTCTTGACGACCCAACTAGAAGGCCTTTTCAAATAGATCTCAGTTCCATTGGCGAGGGTAAAACAACTATTACTCTCAGGTATCTGAAATTAGACTGGCTAACAGTGAGTTTTTCATGGGAGAGAAATTGGAGGAACAGCGCGGATTTTTTCAACCTCATGGGTGACGTATCAACTGATTTGGGAGGGCTTACTGCTCTTCTCCAATACAGTGAAAACATAACTGCTGGAGGTTATGACCTTGGTGCATATGTGCTTTTAAAGCCTGAAATAGATGGCACATTGTCGCTCGGTGGATTGTATTTGGATGGGACTCCGTCAGATGCATTAAAAAAACCGTTTAAACAATCAATATTCGGATATAGAACGGTCAACAAAAGGCAAAAGGCGGTAACCCCATTTGAACTGCTGAAAGAAGGAAAACTGTATCTTGGAACTCTCGATTACCGATCTCCTTCGACTTCTATAATAGAAAGCTCTATACTTGGAAGTTTTGGCATATATGCTGAAACTGATGTATCCACACAATTGTGGGGCATTTCTGCTGATTTAGA
>QNAR01000180.1 GCA_003643975.1 Thermotogae bacterium
ACCAGGGAAGCCTTAGGCTATGTTATCAACGAGCCAGACCTCAAGCTTTACGAAGAATACAAAAAAGCTGATAGCGAAGAAGCAAAAACAGCTTTCTTTGAAAAGCTTGAAAGCACCCTTTTTGATTCTGAAGGAAATATAATAATCTCGAGTAGCTTCCTTTCTCCAGCTCTCTATACGCAACTCGCAGACGAAAAATTGGACAATCTTGATTCTGAGATTTTCAAACTGAAGGATATGGAGAAATTATATGAAAGCCTACCAGCAACTGTAATCTCCCTCTCTGCCGAGGATATACAGAGCAAAATAGATGAGTTGAATGACAGTACAGATACCGAGGCGAAAAACCTGTATTCAGATGCAAAAAAGTTAAAAGATTATGAAACAGAACTGGGTTTAACAGAAAAGTCCGCTGTTGAAGAAATGCTCTCTAAACTCGAAGCAGAGAAAGATAATTTGAATACTAAATTCACACGCGTTGTCAAGTTCCTCTATGAAAACATTCCATATTCAAGCAAAGTAGTCGAATACGCATATAAAGTTGATAACGCAAATCCTGAGATTGTTTATAGATACAACGAACTTAAATACAATCAAAATTTAAAACCACTGCTTAGCGACTCCTCAACACTGGAAAGTTATGTCAATTATTACAAACAGTATTTTGGAGATAACGCCAGGAGCTTCCTTATTGATTACCCACTTCAGAGCATTGAGCAGGAGCTTAACCAGAAAATCATAAGTCCCACAGGCGTGGCCACAGATTTGAAAGTAAACGCACTCTTTTTGCTTGTAGATGCCTACGAAAGACTAGCGAATATCTCTATGGATTCACCTGTATATCAGATATACCTTATGAGTGAAAAACACTATCTTGAAGAGTTGGATAAATTGATGCCAGGCGATGAAAATATCGTCTCAAGGATTTCAGCTATTGAAGGGTTGTTAAAAACACCGCCGGCATCGCCTACTCCTGAAGCCACTGAATAAGCAAACGGGGTGGCTTGGCCACCCCGTTTTAGTTCTGGCTGGGGCGGGAGGACTCGAACCTCCGAATCTCAGAGCCAAAATCTGATGCCTTACCAGCTTGGCTACGCCCCAACGTAGTACATAAAGATTCTAACACCACCCTTTTTAGGTGTCAAGAATGCAGGGGGTATGAAACCATGAAGCAAATCAAGGTTAAGGTAAAAAAACTCAATGAGGAAGAGTTTTTCCCTGAAGGAATTACACTAGCTGAAATTGCGAAATTCTATCGGGATAGATTCGTATCACCGATTATGGCAGCAAGGTTAAACAATTCTGTTGCCGAATTGATCAAAAAAATATATCAAGATGTCGAAATAGAATTCGTTGATTTGAGAGACAGAGATGGCTTGCGAATATATACAAGAGGAATTCTCTTTGTTCTTTTCATGGCAGTAAGACAGTTATATGGAAAAGTAAAGCTCTATGTTCACCATTCACTTGGATCGGGTCTTGTATGCGAAGTTCCAGATCTAAAAAAAGGAAATCTGGATTTGGGGGCAATTGAATCCGAAATGCAAAAAATCATTGAATTGAATCTTCCCTTTATCAAAGAAACCATAAACAAGTTCGATGCAATAAAACTCTTTTTGGAAGATAACCAGCGCGAAAAAGCCATTCTTTTTAAATACAGAAAGAAAAGCACTGTTAATATCTATCGCTGCGGGGAATATTTCAACTACTACTACGGTTACATGCCAACTTCAACAGGTGACCTCAGATGGTTCAAATTGCTGCCCTACAAAAACAGGTATTTCATTCTCAATCTTCCAACCAACAGCTCACCAACAGAAGTCCCGGATTTTTTAGACCGTCCAAAGCTCGCTAATGTGTTTATGGAACACGAAAATTGGGGAAGAATACTTGGAGTAAAAACCGTGGGTGAGTTGAATAGCATTATCGCTTCCGGAGACAGTGAAACAGCCGAATTGATAAGAATTGCCGAGGCCCTTCACGAAAAGAAGATTGCCAATATTGCCGATGAAATCGCAAAAAGGGAAGGGACAAGATTGATTCTCATTGCTGGACCTTCAAGCTCTGGAAAGACCACTTTTTCTAAAAGGCTGATGCTCCATTTGAAGGTTCTCGGATTTCGCCCTATACAAATCTCCCTTGATGACTATTTTGTAGATAGGGAAAAAACACCAAAGGATGAAAACGGAAATTATGATTTCGAATCCATAGAGGCGTTGAATCTCGAGTTATTCAACGAGCAGATGAACCAGCTTATGGAAGGAAAAGAGGTTCATCTGGCAAGTTTTAATTTTAAAACGGGCAAAGGCGGATTCAGGAGCACACCCACAAAAATAAACGAAGATCAGCCTATAATTGTAGAGGGAATACACGGTCTTAATGAACAGCTCAGTAGAGGAGTGCCTTCTCAGAAAAAATTCAAGATATATGTGAGTGCATTGACACAAATGAACCTCGATGATATGAACAGAATACCCACTACGGATGTCAGATTACTGAGAAGAATCGTCAGAGATTATCGATACCGCGGACACAGTGCTCTTGATACAATAAAAATGTGGGGGAATGTCAGAAACGGCGAAGAAAAATACATCTTTCCATTTCAGGAGCAGGCTGATGTGATGTTTAACTCAGCTCTTGTATATGAATTGGCAGTATTAAAAATGTTTGCAGAACCTCTACTCTTGCAAATAGACAACTCAGAACCGGAATTTGCAGAGGCCAAGCGGTTGCTAAGATTTATTGATTATTTCTTACCAATTACCGCCATGGAAGAAATTCCTAGAACATCGTTATTGAGGGAATTCATCGGCGGTAGCACTTTTAGATATTAGTGAGAAAGGAGAATGCTCAAATGGAGGAAATTTCTAAAGAAGACCTGGTAAAACGCCTGAAGAGAATAGAGGGGCAAGTTCGTGGCCTTCAACGTATGATCGAAGAAGAACGGGATTGTGGCGATATATTGATACAGGTTTCCGCAGTTGTTTCGGCTTTATCAAAAGTCTCCGAGCTCACAGCAAAAAGCTATGCCCATAAGTGCATTGTTGAGATGAATGAAAAAGGGGATACGTCTGAGCTTGACGCTCTCATAGAAAGCATAATAAAACTCAGGAGGTTTTGACTTTGATCCAAGCTGGTGATAGAGTTCTCGTGCTTACCGATGATAATTCACGCTACCTTATAACGCTAAAAGAAGGTAGTATATTTGGCACTCACCTTGGAAATATATTGCACGAGGAAATTATTGGAAAAGAATATGGGGATCTCATTAAAATTGGCAGGAATACCGCTTATCTTTTAAAGCCAGGTATTGTGGATCATATCTTTAACCTGAACAGGCGAACGCAAATCGTGTACCCAAAGGATATGGGCTTTATTATTCTGATGCTGGATATCAAAGAAGGAGATCTGGTAGTGGAATGCGGTTCCGGTAGCGGCTCAATGACCAGCGCTTTTGCGAGATATGTCGGCTCCAATGGCAAAGTGGTATCCTATGAGCGCAGGGAAAAATTCATGGAACGAGCAAGAGACAATGTCAACCAGCTTGGAGTAGGGGACCGCGTAGAATTCAAATTGAAAGACATTGAGGAAGGCATCGATGAAAAAGAAGCAGATGCTTTTTTTCTCGACGTTCCGGATCCGGTGCCCCATTTGAAAGAAGTTCTTCGTTCGCTCAAGGGCGGAGGAAGATTTTGCGTTCTTTGCCCCACAACCAAC
>QNAR01000181.1 GCA_003643975.1 Thermotogae bacterium
ATATAATAACTGCCCCAAATTAGATTCAGAAGTAAAAGGGAAGAAAACAATCTGGTATTGATCATGAAAACGAATGAGCCCCCTTATCAATACGACGGTTTCCGATTTCCCCATTGATATTTTCTCAGTAATGATGTTTTACATTTCAACCGCCAATGACTTCCCAATCGTTTATTCTTGCAAGTATTTTAAATGGTTCTATATATCTTCCATAGGATACCGAAACATGATGAGCTATACCGTGATAAATGACTCTATTTAAAACATCCTTGACATTTTCATCGAAAATGGCTTTCATGTATGTACCTTTTAGCACCTTTTCCATTGGGACAGCTTGACCATGTGCTAAAAATATCCGGTATTTTCCATTTGCTGAATCAAGTCTGCAAACCGAAAATTCCCCTGGTTTCATCACAAAATCGGCAGTTACACCTCTGCCTCCTGCAAAGTATGTATCAAGAGAGCGTTCAGATTTTTCATAGGCTAAATTACAGGGAGCAACCCCACAATGCCACAAAAGCGCGTAATTCTTCTCGAAATCCACCTGGGAAAAATCAGCAAGGAAGGGAGTTTCTGCACCTATTGCTTTCTGTGCAATCATACTCAAGACACCTTCGACATCACCTTCGCAACCAGTAATGAAACCCTTGGACTGGATATACGACATTGCAGCACAAGGAGATATGCCAAATTTTTCGGCAAATTCCGGCCAACAACGTATTGCAATTGCATTTAGGTTTTCATCATTCATGAAGTTTTTTAGCTTGGCAGAAAGAGCCACAACCTTATCCAGTTGCGTTTTATTTATACCACTAACATCAAAAAGCTCTTCAATTTCTGATCTGATTTCTGATACTTCATCGTTGTCTACCTTGTAATTGAAAATAGTGTCCAGCTCGTAATGATCCAGCAATACGCCAACTTCCCTGTAGGTGCTTAGTTCATCAATATCAAGATTGAAAAAACCTTGAGCACGATAACCAAGAATTCCTATGTGGCTACTGTTAAGAGCTTTTTTTATCCTTATAGCATCTATCCAGTTTTTGTCAACTTCATTACCAATGACAACATGATAGGATTTTTCACCAGACTTGTATAAGTTTGATGCATTTAGATTGACACCACATACAGAGTTGAGTCTTATTTTACCGCCGTTATATGGAAGCTCATCTAATCCCCATAATAGAAGCGGCTTTCTCAATTCCTTGTGAATTTCAAGAATCAAATGGCCAAGATGAAATGTTCCACTGATAACTATTAAACCGTCGATATTTGAAGATGCAAGACTCTTAGCCGCCTTTTTTGCCTCTTCTACTTCAAATATCAGGTTATCGATGAAATTCCATTCAACGTTGTCTATCTTTCTAAGGTCATTCTTGATCTTTTCATAGAGTTCCTTGGCTGCTTGATAATCAAATGTTTTCCTCGCAAGGCATAAAACTCCTAAATTTATACTTTGCATAAATAAGCCTCCCGATTTAAATATTGTTTTTGTTGAAAATTGCCTCCCTTTCATAAAACAATCGCTCAAGCACTAAAGAAAGTCCACCAATCACTTTATTCTTGCTATCGAGATTACTAATCTCAACTTTTGAAGAAGCCTTTGTGTTTGAAGTGAGTTCCTCGATTTTTTTTAATAGGGACTTCATCACTTTATCGCTTTTAAACATTATTCCATACAGAATAACCTTCTCAGGATCGAATATTTTCATGACATTTGTGATTCCTAACACCAGATAGTCAAGAACTTTTTCGACAACAGCTTGAACACCCATATCGCTTTTTTCATAAGCCTGAATAATATCCTCGAATTTCAAATCATCCAATGTTCTATTTGAAAACAACCAGGGGGTTTCATCTTTACCGAATTTTTTTGATACTTCTGAGATGATTTTGTCTGTTGATATAAGGGCTTCAAGACATCCTTTTTGACCACATCGGCAAACTGGTCCATCTTTTTCTATCACCATGTGCCCTATTTCACCAGCATTGTTAGTGGAACCATAAAATAGATGTCTGTTTACAATTACTGCCGACCCAAGCCCCGGACCATGTTTCACAAAAATCAGATTGTTCACATTCGAGTATCTTCGTAAATTAAACTCAGAAATTGCGAGCGCCCTAACGTTGTTTTCAACCACAACTCTGACCCCAAGTTGCTTTTGGAGAATTTCACGTATATTTACAGATTCATTCCAGATACCATAAGAAAAATTACTCTTTCCATTTTCAGGATCGACACTACCAACAATACCGACACCAGCTCCGATTACATTTTCTTTGACAATATTAAGTTCCCAAAGCATTCGCAAAACTCTATTTCCAAGGCTCATTAAAAGTTTTTCTGGATGCTCTCTATCGCTAATCTCTATCTCTTCATAATCCAAAAGGTTCATGTCCATATCTGAAACGCCCAATGCGATTTTTTTGGTACCGATGTTTATCCCAATAATAAATTTTTGAGATTTGTCAATATCCACCAGTATTCGACGTCTTCCAGGTTTTCCATTTCCTGAGACATGACCTGTTTCCTTTAAAAGCTTCTGATTGATCATTTCATTCACAATATTAGTTACAGCCGCTGGTGTTAAGCCTGAATACACTGCCATATCTTTTCTGGATAATGGCCCTTTATCCCTGAGAAGCTTAAGTATGAGAGATCTATTATTCTGTTTTATTGCAGATACATTTAGACCAAAACTATTCATCTTATTCATAAATTCCCGACATCTCCTTTGATATTTGGTATATTGAGGAACAGGGATTTTTTATTAATAAAAGCTGTTAATTAATATGGCTATGTACATTATATCACCGGTGAATATTAAGGCGCAACTTTTATACCATGCTTCATTAATTTAAGTATCTTATAAAGATGTAAATTATCTAAATCTAAATTATTCTCATTATATCTGTTTTACAGCGTTTATTCCTATTGAGCTGGATATATCTATTTCATACTCACTGAGAAAAGACGTTACAATAATTAACTCCTTTAATTATATCTTGATATTGACTTCTCATTTGTTATAAAATAAAGCGTAACTATGCAACACATACCTTTTGTCCTCAGTCCTTATAAAACTAAAAAGGGGGAGGTTATTTTATGAAAAAGCTTTTGGCAGTTCTTTTCATCGCCTTGCTTGTTGTGACGGCTCTTGGCGCGGCAAAAATTCGGGTGCTTGCATGGGATGATGCGCACACCCAAGCATGGGTTCAAAATCTTAAAGCCTTTGAAAAAGCAACCGGTATTAAAGTTGATCTTGAACTCATTCCTTCAGGTTCCATGCTTCAAAAAACTGCACTGAACATCACTGAAAACAAAGCAAACTACGATCTAGTAGCAATAGACGAAGGAAACGTAGCGAAATTTGGGAATCTTTTGATTCCATACTCACAGTGGCCAGAAGGAAAAGTTTTCAAGAAGATAAGCACCTCTGAAATCCCGCAAGCTATTTTTGCCGCGGCACTTTGGAATGGCAAGATTCAGGGAATACCAATTAACGGAAATGTCTACGTATGGATGACGAGAAAAGATCTCATTGAAAATCCTCAATACAAGAAAGAGTTCATGGAGAAATTCGGCTATGAATTGAAAGTTCCTGAAACGCTCGATCAGCTCGCCAATATGGCTGAGTTCTTTGCGAGCAAGGGCATTTATGGCTTTGCG
>QNAR01000182.1 GCA_003643975.1 Thermotogae bacterium
AGGTGGTCCTCTTTTCACAATGGTACCTGATCATTTTCCTAATGCGAACCATATTGTCATAGGGGAAGCCGAAGAGATTATGCCTGAACTCATAAATGATTTGAAAAGAAACGAGCTAAAAAGATATTACGCAGCCAAAAGATTTCCTGACATAGGAAAGACACCTGTTCCCAGATGGGATCTTCTGAATTTTAAGTGGTATCACTCCATGTGCATCCAGTATTCAAGAGGTTGTCCCTATGATTGTGAATTCTGTGAGATTGCCGCGCTCAATGGCCGCATACCAAGGTCTAAGACAGCAAATCAGATTATGAAGGAGCTGCAATCCCTTTACGATTTTGGTTGGAAAGGGGCTGTCTTTTTCGTAGACGATAATTTCATTGGAAAGAGGGCTGAATTAAAGAAAGCGGTTTTACCTGCTATCATACAATGGCAAGAAGAACATGGTTATCCTTTTAGTTTATATACAGAAGTTTCAATAGACCTCTCAGACGATGATGAACTGATAGCATTGATGGTCAAAGCGGGTTTTAACAAAGTTTTTATCGGTTTGGAGACCCCTGATATAGAAAGCTTAAAGGAAGCTAACAAGCGGCAAAACATCACCCACGATCTTGAAAAATCCATCAAGAAACTGCATTCCTCTGGGCTTGAGATACAGGGTGGTTTTATTGTAGGCTTTGACAACGATACTCCATCTATATTTAAACGTCAGTTCAGCTTTATTCAGAAAAATGGCATAGTTACAGCAATGGTGGGGATCCTGAACGCTCCCCGGGGAAGTAAGCTCTATGAAAGAATGGGGTCTGAAGGCAGACTGATTGGTGAGTCTATGGGAAATAACGTTGATGTTTCCATTAACTTCATCCCAAAAATGGATTTGAAAGTTCTAATTTCTGGATATAAGAACCTCGTAAACTGGCTTTATTCACCACGGAATTACTATAAGCGACTCAAAAAATTCCTGTCAACATACAGATTGCCGGATGTTTCCATACCAAAAAGGATTACCATCACAGAGATTAAAGCTTTTTTAAGGTCCATTTTTGTGATCGGTCTGTTCAGTAAAGAAAGATTTGAATATTGGAAATTGTTAGTTTGGAGCTTTTTCAAAAAGCGAAAATACATACCGCTTATCGTATCACTCATGATATCGGGATTTCACTTCAGAAAAATAGCGGAGAAAATTTCCAAACGGGAAGTTTTACTTCCAAATGAAAAGTCCCTTTTCTCTGAAAAATTCGGCACTAAAAGCGGTTAGTCAATCGGAATTGGATCCCCGGCATTCATAACAAATTTTATATCCGGTTTTGTTTATTTTATTGATAATTTTGTCAAAGGTCGATACGGAGTTTTTGTTATCTTCGAGTACTACAAAGGAAAACTCCGCAGTAGAGGCATCGATGCTTTCAGTGCTTTTTTAAATAACATCCTCTTAACGGATTCATCTTTCAGTGCAGGCAAAGTGACCTTCAAAGCAGAGATCAATATCAGAACAACTGCGGTTGTCCACAGGAATATCTTTTTTCTTTTCATATGTAGGTCATCTCCATTCATTTTAAATTTCGCTTTTGCACTATATAATAATATTAGTAAGCATTCTTCTTTTTTTGACTGGAAGGTGGACTTGTGAAAGTATTGCTTTTTTCAGAAGGCAAAAAACTATTCAGTAAATCGGGAGTCGGAATAGCGTTGAAACACCAGATGCAAGCTCTCAAGCACACTGATGTTGCGTTCACCCTCGATCCCCGGGACAATTATAAACTCGTTCATATAAATACTCTCGGCCCAAAGTCCTGGAAAGTTCTAAAAAACGCAAAAGAAAAAGGAATTCCCGTTATCTATCATACTCATACAACTTATGAAGACTTTCGCAACAGCTTTTTATTCAGCAACCAAATTGCCCCCTTTTTGAAAAAGCAACTTATCAAAAGATATTCAGCCGCTGATTATTTGATTTTCCCTTCAAAATACACCGAGGGTCTCATCAGAGGTTATGGAATCAGTACTCCTGGCTTTGTTGTTTCAAACGGTGTAGATACTGCTCTGTTCAAAAGAAATGAAACTCTTGCAAAAGAATTCAGGAACTCTTTCAATATTAAAACACCTTTGATTGTAAATGTGGGGCTACCGCTCAAGAGGAAGGGGCTTATAGATTTTGCGGAAGTAGCCAAAAGCTTTCCAGAGTATCGTTTTGTATGGATAGGTGCAAAATTCTCTGCCATTCAGCCTCTTTCCATCAGAAATGTTATACGAAAATCACCGGAGAACCTTTTATTCCCTGGCTATCTGTCTTTTGAGATGCTGTTGGGTGCACTTTCTGCAGCCGATGTTTTTTTCTTTCCAAGCTATGAAGAAAATGAAGGAATTGCGGTGCTTGAGGCCTGCTCTATGAAATGTCCGGTTGTCATCAGGGATATTCCGGTTTATCAGGATTGGATGATCTCAGGTGAAAATTGCCTCAAGGCTTCAGATATTGATGGTTTTTGTGAAGCAATTAATACCCTTCTAAGAGATAGGGATCTTGCAATGAAGTTGGGGGAAAAAGCCGTAAAAACAGCTCAGGACAGAGACCTCAGAATCGTTGGGAAAAAGCTCAAAGAAGTCTATTTAAACGCAACGGGGGGAGCAAATGAATAAAAACACCAGGAACTTTATGATCGCTGCGCTGATTTCTATAATCACTCTCCTGATCGTATTTGGTTTTTCTGATTTTTCAAAAACAGTTAACTACATCGCGAGAGCCAATTTGGCATGGTTATTGGTTGCGTTGCTGATGACCATTCTCACCTGGACCTTTGAGGCGTTAACCATAATGGTTTTTTCCAGGGAATCGGGCTTGAAGGTTCGGTTTTCATATCTTTTCAAAATAACATTGATCGGACGTTTCTTTGCAGCCATAACTCCATTTTACACGGGAGGCCAACCTGCTCAGGTCGCCTATATGACTAAAGACAAGCATAGTGCAGGAAAAGCTACTTCAATGCTGGTTTCGAGATTTGTTGTTTATCAAATAGTGATAACGATTTTTGGAGTGGTAGGTGTGCTGGCTGCTTATTCCTTCGTTTCAAAAGAGATTTCCAATCTTGCCTTATTGGCGATTGTGGGCTTTTTGATAAATTCGGGGGTTCTAGTGTTTCTCTTTTTCTTCTCTTTAAGCAAGAGATTTGCCACGGGCATAGCGAAATTCTTTTTCAACTTTCTCGCCAAAGTGAAATTGGTTAAAGACTCAGATACTCTTTTATCGAGACTTTTTTTGGAAGTAGATAAATTTCACAAAGGTATGAAAAAATCCCTTGAAAATATGGGGATTTTTTTTGCAGGACTGCTTTTAGCCTTTTTGCAGATACTTGCCTTTATTTCCACTCCTTATTTCGTGGCTTTGGCAGTTGGTATCAAACTGGACTATTTGAGGCTTGTATCAATACAGCTTGTTCTGTTTTTGATTTCTTCCATGGTTCCTACTCCCGGTGCCAGCGGTGCATCTGAAGGGTTTTTTCTGCTCTTTTTCGCTTCAATGCTTGGTGAAAAAACAGCCGCTGTGATGGTACTCTGGCGGATTTTTACCTATTATGTATATATCGTTGTTGGCGGGCTTTTTAGCGTATTTGGTTCTGTAAAAAAAGAATCCA
>QNAR01000183.1 GCA_003643975.1 Thermotogae bacterium
AGAGCCAGTTCCAACTGTTTCAGTAGAAAATGGAACTCTGATAGTTAGAACTTTTGTGCCATTCGATGATTTCTTCAGCAGCTTTCTTGTATATGAGAAACCTGTAAAAGTCGACGGACTAACATTTGGCTTCATTACCCCTTCACAAAACGCTGTAGGAGTTAACACGGATGAGGTTATCGTACCTCCAGAAAACTTATTGAAGGACGCTCTTTCATCATGGAATCCCGTCTCTTCTATTAAAAAAGTCAATGGAGAGAAAATGATTTTTTCTTTATTGCCGTTTCTGGATGTTCAGCATTGGAATGCGGAAGGAATAATTGTTTTATATACAGATACATCGGAATTGCTGAGTACATATAGAAGCAGTATAGATCTATTTGCTTTCACTGGAATTGCTGTATTGCTTCTTATAGTCATACTCACAGCTTTTAGCTTTAAATTTGGTCTGAACTTTGAAATTGTCCATCTGTTCCTTTCTGTCATAGTGATTTCATCCATAGCATTTTTGGGCATTTCCTTCTTGAAAACAATTGATGCTCATTCTGAGTTCCTTGGTAAAGACTTTTTCTCTTCCCTGGAAGAAAGCATTTCTGAAAAGGAAATTGAAAGCGCAACAAAAAAATTGAGCGACAAATTCGATCTCATTGTTTTCGATGCTAACAGCGAGCTTTTAACTGTTTCGCAGGTTGCTAAGGTTAATCTTTCGAAAGATATTAATGAGGTCTCAAAAATCGCAACAGAGAAGACAAGGAAGGCCATAATAGGCGGCCTTACTCTATACATAAAAGAAATAAAAGCTGCCGGTTTGAAGATTGGCTATCTGCCAACTGTGGTAAATTTAGCCCAGCAAACTTTTAAGGTTCAATTATTCGTCATTTTGATTTCAATAGGCTTCATGATATTTGCAACCTGGTTCTTCTTGAAAAATCTTCCAAACAAGATCCTTTTGAAAAGAACTTTGAAAGGATATTTGTTTCTAAGCCCCGCTCTGCTCATGTTTATAACCTGGTTGCTCATTCCCATAGCGTTCTCACTGTATCTGAGTTTCCACAGATGGTCAATGGTTGACCCCTTAAAGCCATTTATAGGATTTGGTCATTTCAAGAAAATATTTGAAGATAAAGACCTATTAAAATCCCTTCTGAACACGGCTATATATACGCTCAATGTTCCTGTCAGCTTGGCTATTTCACTGGGCGTTGCTCTACTCATGAACCGGGAGATTAAAGGCATAAATTTCTTCAGGTTACTTTACTTCTTGCCATCGATATCTTCTTTTGTAGCCATTTCGATAGTTTGGCAATGGATATATAATCCAGAATTTGGTCTCATGAACTATCTACTCGGAATATTTGGATTACCACCACAAAAATGGCTGGGGAGCCCAAATACAGCGATGATTTCACTTATGATAATGAGTATATGGCTAAATATGGGATATCAGATGGTTGTTTTCCTTGCAGGATTACAGGGCATACCTCAATACTTATATGAAGTTGCGGAACTTGATGGTGCTAATAGGTTCAGAAAATTCTGGCATATCACATTGCCCATGCTAAAACCAACAACATTCTTTTTGCTTGTTACTTCATTTATTGGCTCGTTCCAGGTGTTTACTCAGGTCTATGTAATGACTCAAGGAGGACCTGCTGGTGCGACAGATGTATTTGTTTACCACATATACAACACCGCATGGAAGGGATTTGAGATGGGATATGCCAGTGCTCAATCCTGGTTCCTGTTCTTGATCATTTTTGCTGCCACAATGCTTCAGTTTGTGTTCTCAGGCAAGTCCGTTTACGAGGAGTGATATGATGAAAAAGACTAAAAAGATCAACAAAATTATAGGTAATATCATAACATACACTATTCTCATAATCGTCGCTTTGACTATGCTGATTCCCTTTATCTGGATGGCGGCGACTTCTCTTATGGATAAAATGGAAGTTTTCAGCTACCCGCCCAAATTTATCCCGGATAAACCTTTGTGGTCGAACTATAAGAATGCGCTTACATTAGTCCCTTTTGGTAGATACTTCTTGAATTCTGCGATAATGGTGGCAGTTGTGGTTCCGCTCCAACTTTTAGTCTGTTCACTCGCTGCATATTCGCTTGCCAGGATTAAATTCCCGGGAAGAAATGTAGTTTTTTGGATGTTTCTTTCAACAATGATGATACCTGGAATTGTCACTCTGATTCCCTCCTTTTTGATTGTGAGAACGTTGGGGTGGATAGATACATATTGGGCCCTCACAGTCCCAATGTTTTTCAGTGTATGGGGAACATTCCTTTTGAGACAGTTCTTCCTAACGTTGCCTGTCAATTTGGAAGATGCCGCAAGAATTGATGGTGCAAGCGAGTTCAGGATTTTCTGGAAAATAATTCTTCCTCTTTCCAAGCCTGCGCTTGCGACTCTGGGAATTTTCTCCTTTATGGGAACTTGGCAGTCTTTTATGTGGCCGCTGCTTGTTACAAGAGAAGATAAGATGCGAACGGTAGAAGTTGGTGTAGCCTCTTTTAAAACTATGTATGAGACCAACTGGCCTTATCAAATGGCAGCCGCTGTGGTTGTCATGATCCCCGTGATCATTGTTTTCCTTGTTGCTCAAAAGTATTTTGTGAAGGGAATAGCCCTTACAGGCATGAAAGAATAGCGAATGTTAAGAGGTGATTATTGTGTTTGATATGGATAGAATATATAGGCTTTCAAATGAAATCTCAAGATCAATATCTGCAGAGAATCCATCAGGAGAGCCAAACAAAGGGGCTCTGGAAGTTCCTTCTGAAAATAACCCTGCAAAGTATCTTGGAAAAGGCTGGAAAGTCCGGCCGTGTATAACTCTAAAAGCAAAAGAGATTACTGAATTGGCAAACATAGAGGGCCCAGGAGTAATAAGACATATCTGGCTCACAGTAGATCCCAAAGCATACAGGGCAACGATATTGAGATTTTATTGGGATAATGAAAAATTTCCTTCCATTGAAGTACCGCTTGGAGATTTCTTCGCAAATGTTCATGGCTTGCGCTTTAACGTAAATTCCATGATGGTTTCGGTTAACCCTTCTGGAGGCTTCAACTGTTACTGGCCTATGCCTTTTCAAAAAAGGGCACGGATTACAATCGAAAACCTGCTGGAAGAAGATATAAAAGGATTCTTTTATCAGATTAATTACGGGCTCATTGAAATCGAAGAGAACGCAGCTTATTTACATGCAAAGTGGAACCGTTCAGTTACAACCAGAGAGTATCCCGAACACGTAATACTGGATCATGTTTCCGGTGAAGGTCATTATGTGGGTACGGTTGTCGGCTGGACTCAAATGTCAAATGGATGGTGGGGAGAAGGAGAAGTGAAATTCTTTATAGATGGGGAGGAAAACCCGTCGATATGCACAACGGGAACTGAAGATTATTTCGGGGGAGCCTGGTGTTTTGGAGAAACTTTTTCAGCACCGTTTTGCGGTTATCCGCTCTGGCAGAAAAAAGAGGGGGAAGTTCCCCGACATGGGCTTTACAGATGGCATATCCCAGATCCAATAAGGTTTAAAAAGAGCATAAGAGTCACACTTCAAGCTTTGGGATGGTGGCCTAATGGTACTTACCAACCTCT
>QNAR01000184.1 GCA_003643975.1 Thermotogae bacterium
GCGATTTCTGGCTCAAAAGCTTGGGGGATATAATCCTCATCATAGTGAAAGGCCTGAGAGAAAACAGATTTGAAGTTGCAGATCCAGAATTCTGAATGAGATTAAGTTATGAATCCTATAATCCTTTAAACAAAGGATTTGCTCTATCATAAATAATATCATTTAAAAAGAAAAAGCATAAGATGCTTAAGCAATAATGAAAAATAGTACTGAAATCACCACTTTGGATGGGTTTTGAAAAACTCCCAGATTAGTTCTGTGGCGTTTACTTCATCATATCTTCCGTGGAAAAACCACAGGGGATAATCCAAATCGGCTTGAGGCCAAAAATGCCCTAACTTCTTAAAGGCATAAAAATAAATATCCGTTTTTCCATTGGAATAAAGAACGAATTTCTCGTTTTCATTTTCCTGCTGTTTGATAGGTTCTTCCGGAAGCCCCAGCAAATTTACCCATTTCATGAGAATGGTTTCTACGGGTTCCCTTTTGCTTATATCTATAGACCATGGAGGTATTACATACCCGCCATAATAAGGATTAAAAGGATCGTCCATTCCAGCAATGATCATAATGGAAATTGGTGTTTGGATGACTTCGCTACCTTTAAAATCATAAAATCCACTAACAGTGGCAATAGCTGCAACAAGATTTGACAGCTTAAGCCCAAGGTACATTGCCATTTTTCCCCCATTGGAATATCCAGCAATAAAGATTCGATTCTCATCGATTGGGAAATCCTCTTTTAAGCTCTTTATAATTTCAGCGGTAAATCCTTCATCGTCCACGGGGTCGTCAAAAACAATTTCCCTCGGATCAAAGTTCAAGGCTTTCCACCAGGATTGCGGAAGCAGAACATTGTCAGGAGAAGAACTGCCAACAGGTGGCAAAGCATCGGGAAAAATGGCAATGAATCCCTCTTTATCTGAGAGCTCCACCCATCCAAAGCGCTTCATAGAATAGTTAGAATTGCTAACTCCGCCGTGCAGCATGATAACCACTGGATATTTTTCATAAACGCTTGTTTCAGGAATATGTACATAAAAATGCCGATGATGCCCATTGTATTCAAAAGAGACTGAATGGGTTCCAGGTAACAAATCGGCCTCACTTAAAATTCCGCCAAAAGTGAAAGCTGAGGTTGTAATAATAAAAAATATGGTTATCAGTTTTGAGTAAAGGCTTCTCATATGGACCTCCCTTTCTTCTGTCAGTGTTACTCTTTTTACTGGCAAGAAAATCTCCATTACATACCATTACAAGGATACCATTATAGCAATATACAGATAGGGTATTATGAAAAGGAGTCATATGAAGGCCGCGAATTAATTTGAAATTTATAATGTTTATAATATAGTCTATCTGATATTATATGAATTTCGTATATACTCATAAGTTAGGGTGAAAAAAGATGGAGGGAATACTGCAATGAATATCGAAGATTTGAACAAACAAATACGGCAATGCCATAAATGCCGGCTTTCAGAAACCAGAAAAAACGCTATCTGTGGAGAAGGTAACCTCAATGCCAAAATCATGCTAATTGCACAGGCACCCGGAGAAAATGAGGACAGGGAAGGGAAAATGTTCATAGGGCCTTCTGGAAAGGTACTGGATGAGCTGTTAAAGTTGTCTGGAATAGATAGAAACGACCTTTACATGACCAATCTGGTTAAATGTATGCTGCCCAAATACAGAAAGCCAAAACAGGATGAAATAGATGTGTGTAGCAGTTATTTGGATAAAGAAATAGAACTCATAAATCCAGAAGTGCTTGTTCCCTTAGGACGTTACGCAACTGATTACATCTTTGAGAAATACTCTCTGCCGATACCATCTAAACAGGAATTCCATCTAATCTACGGGAAGCTTTTTTGGGCAAACAACGTGAAAATAATGCCATTGCAACATCCCGCGGCAGCGCTTTATAATCCCGGCATTAAAGACGAAATGGTGAAGAGCTATCACAAGCTGAAAATATTGTCAAACAATTGCAAGTGGTTTCCGACATGCCCAATGAGGAGGTTTTACGAAAGAGGAAAGTTAGATAGAAGATGGATAGAGCTGTATTGCAAAGGGGACTGGGAAAGCTGTATTCGTTACCAGATGGAAGAAAGAGGAGAGTTTCACCCTGATTGGATGCTTCCTGATGGAAGCCTGGACAAAAGATTGATTGGATAGGGGAAGAGAGATTCGAGTGTATCAGGAACCGAGTTACGCGGTTCGAGTAGCGAGAATTAAAGAGCCGAGTTGCGGAATTCGCGTTTCGAGTAACGAGGAAAAGGGGTGTATAACATTTTTTGTGTAAACTCCAAACTCCAGATTAGACATAGGATTTCACCCAATCGAATTCTATCATGAGAACAGCAAGGATTTTATCCCAATCCCTCAATCTCAACTTCCATTTTTTGGATATGTTATTAATGGCTAAATATGCCAGTTTCATGAGCGCCATATCATTGGGAAACACACCCCTGTTCTTCGTTACCTTCTTCAATTGCCTGTTTAATGATTCTATGGGGTTTGTCGTGTAAATCAAAGTCCTTATCTCTTTCGGATAGGCGAAATATGTAGTGAGGGATTCCCAGTTGTCTTTCCAGCTTTTTATGCTGAAAGGATATTTCTCTCCCCATTTTTCTTCGAAGGCCTGCAATGCATTCTGAGCTGCTTCCTTTGTATCCGCCTTGTACACTTTTTTCAAATCAGTCGCGAAGGCCTTCCTGTCCTTCCATGCCACGAATTTCATGGAATATCTTATCTGGTGTACCACACATCGCTGGATTTTTGCCTGGGGATACACTGCTCCTATCGCTTCCTCCATTCCCACCAATCCGTCTATGGAAAAGAACATCACTCCTTTTACCCCTCGGTTTTTCAGTTCGTTCAACACCCCCAACCAGTATTTTGAACTTTCACTTTCTGCTATCCATATCCCCAATACCTCTTTCATCCCTTCAAGGTTTATCCCAAAGGCTATGTACAACGCTTTGTTCTTTATCTGGTTGCTCTCTGTAACTTTGTAAAAGACCGCATCCATGTAGATGATGCTATACACTTCTTCAAGAGGCCTGTTCCTCCATTCGGATACGATGGGGATTATCTTGTCCGTTATCCTGCTTATGCTCTCTGTCGAGAGCGCAGAACCGTATATCTCTTCCATGTGTGCCTGTATATCCTTGTAGGTCATTCCACGCGCATACATGGATAATATGCGGTCTTCTATGGAGGCTATGCTCCGTTGGTGCTTCTTGACCACCACCGGTTCATATTCGCCTTTGCGATCACGGGGAATCGAAAGCTCTATTTTTCCATGTGAACTGTTGATCGTCTTTTTCGTATAACCATTTCGGGAGTTATCCGTTTCTTTGTTCCTGTAATCGTGTTTGGAATATCCGAGCTCTTCTTCCAGTTCTGCTTCAAGCATTTCTTTAATGACATCGCCAAAGAGCTCTTTAACCAATTCTTCTGCATCTTCTGTGGTCTTTAATTTCCTCTCCCTTACCAGTTTCTTCAATGCTTCCCTGTCAAAATGTCCCATCTTTCTCCCTCCTTAGCTTTTCGTTATTTTCTCATATGGAGGGAGTTTACACAAAATTCCTAATAGACCC
>QNAR01000185.1 GCA_003643975.1 Thermotogae bacterium
CCCTCCCATTCAGCAAGGTCACCGTCGATGGTTACGGGTTTTTCAGCTTTTATTGCAAAGGCAACCTTTTCAGCAGGAGCATGCATGAGTTTTTCAAATTCCTTTTGATACCAGGGGGTTATAGCGTAATCTGTTTCCTTTTCTACGAAACCAAGGGCTTTGAGGGAATTTTGAATGTATTCGCATTTCATGAAATATTACAAAATCAAACCGATGCGATAATTTTCAAGCATCAGTATGATGTCTCCAACGTCGATGCCCACAAACTCGTCTGAAACCCAATTCGCATCAGTATTAAATCCGCTTACAAACCCATATTTTCCCCAGATGATAGGTCCATACTTTTCTAACATACCTCTAACCGCGGATATTGAAAGATCGGGTGTAAACACGATAGAAGCGATGGAGGCATAAGGAGCTATTGTGCCACCATGATTATCCTCCGATGCACCGTAGGCTTTGTATCCATTGGGACCATCACAGGCACTCAGTCCCCAAATATCGACATCATAAGTTTCATAGTCAAACCTTTTCATGAAAGTAAAGAGCCAATTGTATCTGGTGGCAACTTCCGCATTGTTGAAGTAGTTTGCGTATTTATCTTCTTTGTTCCTGAAATCCACCCAGATGTTCGGATACTGATAAACAAAAAGTGTTTCCTGTGGCAGGGATATATAGGTATCGTGTACCGGCCTGTAGATTTTATCCCAGGATTCTGGTGGAATGGGATAAGTAGGAGAACCTATTGCAAGTATATAAGCGAGGATACCTTCGTTGAAAGAGTCCCAACGGGCACCAAGAAAACCTCCTTCAGGCTTCCAACCCATGGAAAGTACCCCATCGTCGGTCAACATCCATTGCCAGTTCACGTTTCTGTACAGTTGATCGGCCAATTTTTCAACTTCTGTTCCTGCAAAATACTCCTTGACAAACAACGCACCTGCCATGAGGAGGGCTGTATCAATGGAAGAAAGTTCACAGTCCCAGGCCCTTTTTCCTGTATTCATATCGACAAAATGATAGAAAAAGCCATTTTTACCTTCTACTTTTCCTTCTGCAAAGGTCTTCAAGGTAGTAAGAACTCTTTCATATCCTTCTTCCCTGCTTATCCAGCCATTTTCAATCCCGACAGGTATCGCTGTTAGTCCAAAACCAACAGCCGCTATACTCGCCGGGACATCTTTTCTTGTTCTGTCCTTTATTAGCCCATTCTCTGGATTGGCTTCATTCCAGAAATAATAGAAAGCTTTTTTCTCCACTGCTTCAAGCAAAGCGTCGTCATCGAGATTCAAAAGGTCATCGACTTCCTTTATAATAGCTGGATCGGCCATTTTCATTCTGTCATCGAAGGTGAGCACTTTCATTGTTTCCACATAAAAACCATCTATATAGAAGGGTTCGGTGAGCGGAATTTTATTCTTTTCCGCATCAAAACCGGCAAAAGCAAGATATACTTTGTACTTGTTACCGGGCTTGATTTCTTTCATGCTGCCTGCGAGTTCGAAACTGATTTGATTCCAACCTATTTTCACTTCATCATTTGAAAAAACGCCACCGACCCATGCCCAATCTTCGGTGAGATCAGCCATGCCAAAGAAGAACATGGTGGGAATAAGCTTTGTACCCTCTGGAATATAAAGATTCATAGTTATCTTATTGCTGCGACTCCACAATTCAACCATATCTTCTGGAATAGGCATTGCCACTTTCGTTTCAGGAGCTTCACCAGATGGAGTGACTTTCATTGAAGCTGTACCCTGAACAACGAAATCCTCCGAAAGCTCAAAATTAGCACCCGTGTTGTCGTTATCAAAAGTAGCCAATTCTTCTGGAGTATCCATAGACCAGATGTAATTCCGGACAACCTCTTCTTTGACCGGAATAAACAGACCATCGATGTTAAATGGCTCGGTTAAAGGTACTTTGTTCCCAGACTCATCAAGAGTGGCAAAAGCAAGATAGATGGTGTACTTACCGCCCTCTTTTACCTTTTTCATGTTATCTGATAAAGCAAAAACTATATGGTTCCAGCCAGGGACAGTCTTTGTTTCTGAGAATACTCCATCAACCCATGCCCAACCATCGCTGAGATCTGCCATGCCCATGAAGAACATAGATGGGGGCAATTTCGCGGCTTCAGGAATATAAAGATTAAGAACAACCTCTTCAGCATTTGCCCAATCTTTGAGCATATCTTCAGGTATATTGAGCGCCACTTTAGTTTCAGGAGCACTACCAGAGGGGAGTATTTTCATAGAGGCCGTTCCCTGAATGAAATGCTCGGTATCGAGTTCAAAGGTAGCACCTGTGTTGTCATTGTTGAATGTGGAGATTTCTTCCTCTGTATCCATGCTCCAGATATAAAGGCCTTTAGGAGCCTTAACAACTTGAATGGGTTTTTCAGTTACTTCAGGTTTTTCAACTGTTTTTTCGACAGCTAATACTGGGCTAACGACATATAGCCCATCAACATAGAAAGATTCTTGAAGAGGAATCTTGCTATTATCTTCTTCTCTGAAGAAAGAAAGATATATTACATACTTGCCGTTCGCTTTCAGATCTTTCATTTTATCAGTGGAATCAAAAGTAATCCTGTTCCAACCAGATGTGATGGTGTTTGTGGAAAAGACTCCATCCACCCAGTTCCAGCCTTCAGTGAGATCAGCCATGCCGAGGAAGACTTTATTGGGCATAGACTTTGTACCATAAGGTATAAAGAGATTCATGGTTATCTTTTCAGCCTGTGCCCAATCTGCTATTTTTTCAGCCGGTATTTGTAAGGCCACTTTTGTTTCAGGAGCCTTTCCGGAGGGTTTTACTTCCATGGATGCGACACCCTGTGCTATATACCTTTTTGACAGGCTGAATATTGCTCCAGTGTTGTCGTTGCTGAAAGTAGCGATTTCTTCTTCAGTATCCATGCCCCAGATATAGGAGTTTTCCGTGAGTTCATCAGAATTCTCGACAACAAAAGCATCAACATAGAAAGCGTCGGCAAGGGGCATTTTCGTTCCTTCGGTTTCTTCGAAGAAAGAGAAATACAGTGCGTACTTCCCATCAGGTTTGATATTCTGCATGGGCTCGCTGAGTTTGTAAATCACGGTATTCCAACCATCTTTTATCACTGTCTCTGAAAACACTCCATCAACCCATGCCCAGCCGTCTTTTACATCAGCCATGCCAAGAAAGAATTTGTTTGGCTTTGTTTTTGCACTTGGATCAATGAATACGGATAGTTTGATTACATCCTTTCCTACCAATTTCTCAAGCGACTGGCCTTCAAGGGTTATAGCAATTTTCGTTTCAGGAGACTGTCCATTCGGTAATACTTTCACAGAGTACTTACCCATTACAGCGAGATTACTGCTTTGAAGAAATAGGGCTCCCGTGTTGTCGTTATTGAGATTGTTTGTAATATCGAGTGGATCCAACAACTCAACAGCGCCAAAGGCTGTCAGTGCCAGGAGTAGAAAAAGAAAGACGTTGAACTTTAGATACTTCATACGTACCCCTCCTTTTCAAATGTGAACTTCCACGTCCACGAATTTCTTATCGCTGGGATGCA
>QNAR01000186.1 GCA_003643975.1 Thermotogae bacterium
CCAGCATCTACCACACCAGCTTCCTTCAATTTATCAAGCATTTCAGGCGTTTCATCCACCGTTTTAAAGGCAATTTCGGTTAACCGAGTAAAGTAGTCTTCAAATTCCTCGATTTCCATCAATTCCGAAAGAGCCTTTTCTGCTAGCACCCTTATCACTGTAAGCATAGTCCCTTCAACGGGTTTCATCACAGACTTATATGCTACTTCTTTTGATTTCAAAAGGCATTCACTAAATGCCTTAGTTGTAAGGTATTTACGTTCCTTTGTGCCTTCTGCGAAACCCCTGAAAATCTGAGATAGAATAACACCAGAATTGCCACGTGCTCCCATTAGCATTCCTTTTTTCACCGCATCCACAACCTGATCGAGATCTGTTGAGTTGAGTTGTTTCAGATATTCCACAGCTTCAAGAACTGCGGCGCTCATATTGGAACCCGTATCACCATCCGGCACTGGAAAAACATTTAGAGCGTTTATCTCATCTTTATTAACGAGCAAACGCTCAGCGGCTTTTTTGAAAGCAACAATAAAGAACTTGCCGTTGAGTCGTTTCATTTAACCGCGCCTCCTATTAGTCCTGTAGTCCAACAACATAGACGTTTACCTTTACATTATTGGCCTCGGTTAGCAATTTCAGCCTGTGAAAGACGTTCTCCTGAATATTCGTAACGACCGTTGGGATTCTGACTCCATATTCAAGCACCAATTCAATGTTAATTTCCAGCGTTCCATCAATCTCTTCGGTTACCTTTATCCCATGTTTTTCCTCTGCACCAAGTATCCTCGCCAAAAAACCTTGTTGGGGTGATCCAACATTAACAGGGCCATAGGACTCTTGGACAACCTTCTTAACAATCGAGCTTATGGTCTGTAAAGTTATTTCGATCTTCCCGTATTCCGTAGTTATAAGCATTCATTTCACCTCGCAATTTCTTAATTGTACTTTCTATGCCCTCAAAATCAAGGCCGTGGTCTTTTAATATTTCCATTCTGCTTCCGTGCTCAGAGAATTTGTCATCAATACCCATTATATGGAATCTTCCATTGTAGTTTTTTGAACTTGCATAAAGCATAACTGAACTCCCAAATCCACCGAGTCTTATCCCTTCCTCTATAGTCACTATAAGCTTGTTATCTTTCAAAATCATATCGAGCGCGTTTATATCAAGGGGTTTAATAGCCCTACAGTTGTACATATTCAGCCCATACTTTGCTGCAATTTCTCTTGCAGGCTGAACCATGCTGCCAGTTGCGAGAATTGCTATCTTTTCCCTGCCTTCAATTAGTTTTTCCCATTTCCAGGGGTTTATTTTCGATATGTTTTCGACTATTTCAGACAGTATTCCATATTCAGACTGTCTCGGATATCGAACCGCAACGGGTCCTGTAAGCTCTTCATACAGCAAAAGGCTGTAAAATATATTTGCAAGTTCTTGAAGGTTCGACGGGGCAAGGATTTTCATATTTGGAATCGTGTTTAAATATGCTATATCAAAAACTCCATTGTGTGTAGCCCCATCGTGACCAACAATTCCGGCACGATCCACTGCAAAAATTACAGGCAATTTTTGCAACGCTATATCATGGATGAGCTGATCATAAGCCCGTTGCAAAAAGGTTGAATAAACGGCAAAAATTGGCTTTGCGCCTTTTACTGAGAGCCCGCCTGCAAAAGTAGCGCAGAGTTGCTCTGTAATTCCAAGGTCATAAAACCTTCCCGGGTATTTTTGGGCAAATTCCGTTAGTCCTGTCCCATCTGGCATGGCAGCAGTAATCGCAACTATTCGTGTGTCTTTTTCAGCCAGTTTTGTAATAACATTTCCAAAAACTTTGCTATATGTAATTAGCGAATCGTTGTATATTTTTTCGCCTGTTTCAGGGTCAATTTTTGAAACGCTATGAAACTTCGTTGGATCTTTTTCAGCATATTCTAAGCCTTTTCCCTTCTGAGTTACAACATGAATCAAAAAGGCTTCGTCAAATTCCTTTACTGTCTTGAAAATGGCCTCCATTTCTTTGATATTGTGTCCATCAACGGGTCCAACATAGTTAAGGCCAAAATCCTCAAAAACATTATCGCCAAGAAAAGTATGCTTTATTCCGTCTTTTATTCTCGAAAGCAAATTTTCGAGTCTTTTCATGTGCATGGTTTCAAGCGTTCCTTTGATATCTTCTTTAATTTCCCTATAAACCGGATTCAGCCTCAAGTCTGTGAGCGTTATTGAAAGTGCCCCTACATTCTTGCTGATACTCATGGCATTATCGTTTAGAACGATTTTCAGTTTTGAACCTAATTGTTTTATTTGGTTTATCGCTTCAAGGCTTATTCCAGAAGTCAACGCTCCATCACCGATCACGACAACGATGTTTTTCTTCTCATTTGCCATGGAGAGAGCCCTCTCAATTCCGAGAGCCGCTGGAATCCCGGTACCAACATGCCCCGCACCAAATACGTCATACTCGCTTTCTTCGCGTTTCAGAAAACCACTTATACCTCCTTTTTGACGCAGGGTTTCAAACTCATTATATCGCCCAGTGAGCAATTTGTGAGTATAAGCTTGATGGCCAGTATCCCAAATGATGATATCCTCATCCGGGTCAAAGACGCGATAAAGTGCTAAAGTGAACTCAACAGTGCCTAAGTTTGAAGAAAGATGCCCGGTGTTTTTCGCAACCACGGATTTGATATAATCCCTGATTTCCCCTGCAAATATTTTTAGCTCCTGATAGCTGTAATTCTTGATCTTTTTGAAAAGAGGTTCCTGGGTATTCATAAGCCACCATCCAAAATTCGCTTGAAAGATTCAACGAGGTGTTTGAATAGAACCGCTGTTGTGACAACTCCAACACCATGTGGAACAGGAGTGATAGCTGTGGCTATGTCTTTAACTTCTTCAAAATCAACATCGCCAACGATCTTGCCATTAGAAAAGTTTATTCCAACATCAATTACCACTGCGCCTTCTTTAACCCAACTTTTTCTTACAAACCCAGCTTTTCCCACAGCACTCACAAGAATATCGGCTCCCTTCGCCTTGCTTTCTATATTTCTTGTGCGTGAATGGCAAACTGTCACAGTACCATCAACGCCTTTTTTAAGCATAAGCAGAGCAAGCGGTTTTCCCACCGTTGTGGACCTACCCAATATAGTGACGTCTCTTCCTCTAATGGAAATACCATAAAAATCAAGAATCTCCATCACAGCTTCAGCAGTTGGTGGAGCATAGTACGCTTCTCCCATGACTACTCCACCTAAATTCACCGGGCCTCGGCCCTCAACATCTTTCAATGGAGATATGGCTTTGATAATCATGTCTTCATCGACTTCTCTTAAAGGGTGCATAATCATGACCCCGGAGATCACCGAATCATTGTTAAAGCGCATTATATCGTTAAAAGGCTGTTTCGAAGCTTCGATCACATGAACGGGTATACCGAGCTTTTCTCCTCGCTTTAGAATGGACTTCATATAAGCTTGTGTGGAATCATCCGGGTGACTACAATAGAGAACAAG
>QNAR01000187.1 GCA_003643975.1 Thermotogae bacterium
CAAATGGAGCTGGAAAAACAACCACTCTTTCTGCCATAAGTGGTCTTGTCAAATCTTCGGAAGGAAGAATTACCTTCCATGGCGAAGATATAACAAACCTTAATCCTCATCTGGTCAACAAGATGGGAATTTCTCTCGTACCTGAGGGAAGGCGTGTTTTTTCAAACCTAACGGTACGAGAGAATCTCATGATGGGAGCTTACAATCGGAAAGATGGAGAGGTGGATAAGGACCTTGAATGGGTTTTCGAGCTTTTTCCACGATTAAAAGAGCGGATAAACCAACTGGCAAGTACCCTTTCAGGCGGCGAACAACAAATGCTTGCTGTAAGCCGTGCTCTAATGTCCAGACCGAAGCTTATGATGATGGATGAACCCTCCCTTGGGCTTGCACCACTGCTTGTTAAAGAGGTTTTCGGCGTTATTAAAAAAATAAACAGTGAAGGTACTACTATCCTGCTTGTTGAACAAGATGCAGCCGTGGCTTTGAAGACATCGCATTATGGCTATGTTTTAGAAACCGGGAGAATTATTCTCCACGGTCCATCTGAAGAACTTCTCAAAAATGATGAAGTAAGAAAAGCCTATTTGGGGTTATGAAATCAATAAAGCAAATCCGGCTCGAAGGCCGGATTTTTGTTCGATCGATTTTATATAGTCGTTATGTAGTCGTAAGTTTTCCAAAAAGCGGGACAGCGAGTGAAAAAGTGATAACTGAAAAAATCAGTAAGATTATCACATCACCCGATATATTTTGGAATGTGCCGCCTAATACCATGACTTTTCTCAGCGCTTCAGCCGCATAAGTGAGTGGAAAAAATTTAGATATAGATTGCATAAACGAAGGCATTTGATTTACAGGGAAGAATACTCCTGAAAGAAACATCATGGGAAACATGAGTGTTGTAAGAATCATCTGGCTCGTTTCCTGATCTGGTGCTCCTGCCGTTATGATAATTCCTACACCAATAAAGCTCATAATTCCCAACACAAGGACAAAAAGGGCAAGCAAGATTGATCCCTGCACAGTAGCTCCAAAAAGAAACACTGCTATGAGCAAGATAATTATGGCTTGTAATATTCCTCTGATACCCTGAGCAAGTGTCTTTCCAAGAACGATTGAATAACGCGGAATAGGTGTTGTAAGAATTCCATCAAGAGTGCCTCGTTCTTTTTCAGTGGTTATTGCCGCGGCAAGTCCATTTACCACACTCATTATCGCAACCATTGCCATAATACCAGGAGCCATAAAGCTATAGTAATTGAACTCTCCACCACCAGGGTTTTCCATTTCCAATGTGAATTTGTCGTTCATATTTCCTATTGATCCCCCAATACTTGCTGTAATACCCTGCGCTGCCGCCATAGCCATCTGGGGATTTGATGGGCTTGGAATTAGCCTAACCTTTATTTCCTGTTTTTTTAACATTGCGCTGAGAAAGCCCTCCGGGATTACCATAGCCACATCTGCTTTTTCATCCAGAAGGAATTGCTTTAGTTCTTCTTCACTATCCACAAAGATGAAATTTTCTGTTTTCTTGTTTTCCATCATTTTTCTAAAACCGCTGTCGAGGGAGTATACAGCGACTTTAACATTTGCTCCCGATTGCATTTTTGGAAATATGTAGCCAGTCATAAGCATCATAAATATCGGCATGATAAGAAAAGCAAAAATGGCTATCCTGCTTCTGAAAAAGTACTTTAAGTCTTTGAAAGCTATTTGCAATGCGTATTTCATTGGTGCATCATCCTCCTTGCAAAACGTGCCTTTTTCACTGCTTGGTCTCGCATTTCATGACCTGTGAGCTTGATAAAAACATCTTCAAGTGTCGGCTCTACGGTTTTTATTGCCCGTATATTTAATGAATGCTTTGAAAGAAAATCCGTGATAAACGCCACAGGATTATCACAATTCATGATTATTCTTATCTCTTCTGAAGATCTGCTTAAAACCTTTTGCACACAGTCAAAGGCTTCAAGTTCCGTTACTAAATTTGAAGTCATATTGGGAATCTCTATATCAAGAATTTCATCATCGGATTGCTTCAACATACGCTTTAGACCTTTTGGAGTATCCAGAGCCACTATTTTTCCGTGATCGATAATCGCTATTCTATCTGAAAGTATATCCGCTTCTGTCATTATATGCGTTGTTAGAATCACTGTACGACCTTCTTCATTTATCTGCTTGATGAGCTCTCTGATGGTTCTCGTTGTTTGAGGATCCAGACCTAGTGTGGGTTCATCGAGAAAGATTATCTTTGGGTCGTGTAAAAGCGCTCTTATTACATTGATTCTTTGACGCATACCCGTTGAAAATTTACCAACCATGGTATCTTTCCATTTCAGCATATCTACCATTTCCAGAAGCTCCATACAACGTTTTTTGGCGCTCTTTTTGTCCATCCCATTAAGCTCTGCGAAGAACATGAGGTTTTCAAACGCCGTTAGCCTGTCATACAGTATTGTTTTCTCTGAAACAAGCCCTATTTTTTCTCTCACTTTCGATGGCTCTTTCAAAATGTCATGATCAGCAACAATTGCAGTACCTGATGTTGGTCTTGATAAAGTGGTTAGCATTCTTATAGTTGTACTTTTACCTGCTCCATTAGGTCCCAAAAGTCCAAAGATTTCACCCTTTTTGACATCAAAAGTGACATTGTCAACAGCCAATACTTCCTTAAACTGCTTGGATAATTCCCTAACTTCAATGATGCTCATCTTCGTTCACCTCAACTTTTATAGCTTCCAAAACATCGATCAACGTTTTTAGTTGGCTTATAAGTTTTTCGATGCTTTTTTTGTTTTCCCAATTTGTTTCTTTGAAAATTTCCATGGTTCTAAACAGGATCTTTCTCACAACTGCGGGCTGTTTGCTATGTCCCATATTATTAGGCAAAAGAATTTCAGCTTTTTTCTCCCCCATGAGCTTTGAAACAGATTCGGAAAGATCCCGGTAAGTGCTTATTAATTCCACCCGCTTACTTTCAAACTCTTCGTGAACTTTAAGTCCGGATTTCGTTGGAGAATACAACTTCCGTTTTCCGTCCATTTCAAAGCGAAGATATCCCTTTGAGACAAGGGCGTTCAAAATTGGATAGACAGAACCTGGAGAAGGTTTATAACCTATTTTTTCTTCGATCAGTTCCATTATGCGATACCCGTGAATAGGGTGCTCTTTCACAACGATGTTGAATATCGCTACATTCAAGAAACCTTTGTGCATATATATCGCCTCCGATATATCGGTTATGATATATAATAACACCTTTTCATACAGCAGTCAATCGTTAACAGAAGACATGACTCTGAATGATGTAATGAAGCTTCACGTATGACTGTACGGGAAAATCGCGAAATTGAATTTTGATATTTGTTATACAAGGTGGATACATCAAAGATACTCACAAAAAAAGGGCACCATTTCTGTGCCCTTTAATCTTGTGGCAATTTATTTCAAGGGGGTAATTCATATATTTTGACGTCTAATTTGCACAAAAGTTCACTTAAA
>QNAR01000188.1 GCA_003643975.1 Thermotogae bacterium
AGATGCTGGTAACGATTATCTGTTCCAGACCCACGAAGGGGACGCAATCCAGCTTACTCACCACAGTAACCGCAACAGGGCCAGCGGGCAGGACTTTCATGTCAATGACTTTGAAATCACCAGTGGTCTTCTCTTCGTGCTTGCCGAGCTCACCATCAATATAGTAGGTTGAGCCAACCCAGCCAGCGACCCTGGCAATACCTATTTCATCAACTATGGTACCTTCTACACTTTCACACTTCTCAACCTTTACCAACCCTTTGTTATTTATCCTGGCTTTGAAAGTAAGTGTGCTGACGGTAACACCTTCATCGGTATTGCTTACGGTAAGGGCTGCGTCGTATTCTGGAGCCTCGATGCTGAAATCGTCGCTGACTTTCATAGTGACATTTCCGGGGAGCAGCAAGAGTATGTAATCACCAGAAGAAAGCTTTCCGTTGAGATCAACGTCATCTACCTGGTAAGGAACATCAGCGCCATTTTCATCGACAAATCTTATGGAATCCCAATTCGCGTCGAAATCAGTTCCTACAAGATCCAAAATTTTGTTCATGCTGATTTTAAAAGGCACGAGCGACTGTGTTGTCTTATTAATAGTGATAGGAACTTCGATGGTTTCAGCCATCAGGATGGTAAATGCAAAGAGCACCAAAAAAATAGCTAAGAGTTTCTTCATGATTCACCCCTCCTTGTAAAGTGTGATATGTAAGCGCTTTCACATTAGGGATTATATAAGCTGGGTTCACAAAATCAGTAACCTGTTTCAAAGCCAATTTTAGTAATTATAAAAAAATGGAGTTGATTATCGTCTCTTTTCTTCGGATTCCTAAGGTATTCATCTTTTTGTTATTTTTTTATCCTGTATTTTTAAATAGCATAGAAATGCGTGACGGTAACATATTTTCGTGTAATCCAATATAATCCTGTGAAAATGGAGCTAATTCCAACTCACAGAATATTGTTATATAGAAGAAAATGTTTTATCATTTTTCTAGATGTGTAAACGCTTACACACGGAGGTGGCTGTTTTGAGTTCAAAAATGACCAGGCTGATTGATGTGGCAAAACTCGCAAAAGTTTCTACTGCAACCGTCTCTCGGGTGATAAACAACAATGGATATGTTTCTGCCAGGGTTAAAGAGAGAGTATTAAAAGCCATTGAGGAGTTGGGCTATCAACCTGCTAGGGCTGCAAGGTTTTTGGCAAAATCAAGGCAAAATTTCGAAGTAAACATTTTGGCAGATGATTGGGTCCTCAAATCCATAACCACTGTTCTTGATGAATTTTATAGCATTGTACATAAAGGAATCATTGATTTTTCCAAGAACCATAGAATGAACGTGCATTTACGAAGTGTGAATTCCTGGGATAAAAATGCTGATGGCTTCTTACTTATAGGTGGTGGGATAACCAAAGAACTGGTCAAAGAGGTTAAAGCAACGAAAAAACCTGTGGTTCTGGTTGATCAATATCTTCCGGGGCTCAAGGTGGATTACGTGGTTTCTGATGGCTATGATGGAGCAGTTTTTGCGGTAGATAGACTCATTTCTAAGGGACTCAAGCGAATTGTGCATATTCATGGACCGCTTTCGCATTTTGGATTCAGAGATAGATATGATGGTTATATCGCTACTATGGAAAGGCATGGATTTATGCCAAAATCTTATGAGTTTGATGAAGTCAGTGACAATATGAGCGTGATTATAGACATGATGCTGAGAAGTTATGGTAAACCGGAAGCTATTTTTGGCTCTAATGACACGGCTGCAATAAGAGCTATGGAAGAGCTGAAACTGAGAGGATTTAAAATCCCAGATGATGTGTCCATTGTTGGTTTTGATGACATAATGAGTGCTTCACTGGTTTCACCAAAACTCACCACATTGAAGATATTCAAGTACGATTTGGGGTCAATAGCGGCAAGGCGACTGTTCAACCTGCTCATGGGCGAGGAAAGGCATCCTGTTAAGATATCTCTTTTCACTCAGTATATTGAACGGGAAAGCACCATATAAAAGGAGGGGTTTGTTATGAGGAAAGGTATTATCGTTCTTTGTGTACTTTTGATAACCATCTTTGCTTTGGGAAAGGAGATCGTTTTCTGGACAGCTCCAAATCCTCTTCAGGAGAAGTTCTGGAGGCCGTTGGTAGAGGAATGGAATGCCAATCATCCGGATATACAGATAAAATGGTCTCCCATACCGGCTTCAGGAAGCTCCGAAGAAGCTATTTTAACGGCCATTGCCGCGGGCAACAGCCCAGATATATGTACAAACATCTTCAGTGGATTTGCAGCTCAACTTATCGAGGCTGACCAATTAGTATCGCTTGAAAGCTTACCCGGATATTCCGACCTTATAGCGGAAAGGAAAATGGAAACCATTGTCGAAGGCTGGAAATTCGGAGGACATAACTATGTGCTTCCCATATATTCTAATCCAATGATGTTCTGGTGGCGCAAAGACCTTCTAGAAGAGCTTGGATATACCAGAGCTCCCAGAACTTATTCAGAAGTGTATGAAGTGAGTGAGAAGTATTCGGTTAAGAACGAGAAATTTGGTGCTCTCATAGTCCTTGGCAGGAACTGGTGGGATCGCTGGTTTGATTTTATAAATTACTACTATGCAGCAAGCGGTGGAAAAAGTTATTTAGACGTTGAAAAAGCAAGAGCTACTTTCAACGATGATGCTGGGAAAAAAGTTGCCACATTTATAGATACTATGTTCAGAAATGAATGGACTGCCGTTGACCTTGGGAATTTCCCCTTTTACTACGGTGTGGTTCTTGGGGGAGTCAAAGGACCATGGGATCTCAATTGGGCCAAGGAACAATTCCCGGATGTGTATCCCAATATTCTTATCGCACCACCCCCGGTACCTGACGATTATCCGGCAGATCAGCCTGTGCACGTCTTTGCCGATACTAAAGGTCTCGTAATATTTAAATCCTGTAAATATAAAAATGAAGCCTGGGAATTTATTAAATGGGTATTTTCGAATGTCCAAAACGACCTTAGATGGATGGAAATCACCAATATGCCACCTGCCCGTGGGGACCTTACAACAAATCCGATTTTCACAAATTACATGGAAGAAAATCCTTACTTCAAAGTAATAGCTGAATATGTGCCTTTTGCTATTCCACCAGCGTTAACAACTTTTACCGTAGATATTCAAGATGCTATGACCCAATATCTTATAGAACCTATTATGTACGGAAAGAAAACCCCTGAACAAGCTCTTAAAGATGCCAGCAGTAAAATAAGACGTATTTTGTTCTAGCCTAAGTATTTCAAATACAGAATAATGGAGTGGATGCCATGGGAATGAGAACGCTAAAACGACGCGAGAACATCAAAGGTTGGTCAATTTCGACTGCGTATCTTGTTTATACCGCCATTTTTTGGGGATATCCCTTTGTTTGGCTTTTCGTGCTAGCTATGTCGAAATGGAATTTTCTGACACCAAGGAGATTTGTATGGTTTAACAACTTCATAAAG
>QNAR01000189.1 GCA_003643975.1 Thermotogae bacterium
GAAGCCAAAGTTCACGTTATCTGGTCAAACACATGGTACGATCCCGCCATGGAAAAGGAAGCCGCGATTTCTCTACTTGATATGGGGGCAGACGTCATCGCACAGCATCAGGATTCTCCGGCTCCTCAACAGGCAGCGCAACAGTATGGCGCTTATTCCATTGGCTACAACAGCGACATGAGTGGATTTGCCCCTAAGGCTTACCTTGGTGCACCAGTGTGGAGCTGGGGCCCTTATTATGAAAAGATCATAAAGGAAGTCATGGCTGGAACCTGGAAAAGCGAACAATATTGGGGCGGCATGGCTGATGGTGTTGTTGACATACACATAAGTGATCTTGTACCCGATTCCGTTAAAAAGCTCGTTTCTGTTTTCAAAGAAGCCATTATTGAAGGAAAATTCCATCCCTTCAGTGGACCTTTATACGACCAGAGTGGAGAGTTAAGAGTGCCAGCTGGAGATGTCCCTTCCGATGGCGAACTTCTTGGTATGGACTGGTTTGTCGATAATGTGGTGGGTACAATTCCAAAATAATTCAAACAGCAATCTGGAGTGAAAGGGCCGGAAGGCCCTTTCGCTTATTGGTTCAACATCCCTCACTTAATTAGCCTGAGAAAGGGTGATACTGTGGATGTAGATCGCCGAAACGTTCTCGAAATGAGGCATATTTCAAAGCATTTTGCTGGAGTTAAAGCGAACGACGATATCGACATTGAACTGAAAAAAGGTGAGGTCCTCGCCTTATTGGGCGAGAACGGTGCCGGGAAAACAACCCTGATGAATATTCTCTTTGGAATATACAAAGCCGATAACGGCGAGATAGTAATAAATGGAAAAAGTATCCATATCTCCTCTCCTCACGACGCCTTAAAGCACGGTGTTGGAATGGTGCAGCAGCATTTTACGCTTGTCCCTTCATTCACAACGGCGGAAAACATCGTTTTGGGCTTAAAGGAGCTTGGTTTCATACCAAAAACAAAAAATGTGGAATCCCGTATTGAAGAGCTCGGCAATCGCTATGGATTGCCTGTAAACCCCAGAGCAAAGGTCTGGACGCTTTCAGTGGGCGAAAAGCAGCGAATCGAAATACTGAAGCTACTGTACACCGGGGCAAAGATCCTGATTCTGGATGAACCCACGGCTGTGCTAACACCACAGGAAGCCGAGTCTCTCTTTGAAGCTGTTAGGAAAATGGTTGCTGATGGGGCCTCTGTTATTTTCATAAGCCATAAGCTTGATGAAGTGATGGAAGTAAGTGATAGAGTAACCGTCCTACGCTCCGGAAAGGTCGTTGGAACTGTTAACACAGCGGAAGTAACGAAGAACGACCTTGCCCGGATGATGGTAGGTAGGGACGTTATTTTAGACATCCAGAAGCCCGAGGTTGAAATTGGAAAAAAGATTCTTGAAATAGAGAACTTGAAAGTGAAAAATGACAAGGGGCTTTTATCTGTTAACAACTTGAATCTGGAAGTGAAAGCCGGAGAAGTGCTTGGAATAGCTGGCGTTGCCGGAAACGGCCAGCGCGAGCTCGCAGAAGCTATCTACGGGCTTAGAAAGGTAGAAGTCGGAAAGATTCTCCTGCATGGCAAGGATATTACCGGTACAAGTGTTTCTCATAGGATAAAGGAAGGCATCGCATATATTCCCGAGGACAGAAAGGGGACCGCAACTTGCCCGAACCTTCCTGTTTCAACCAATCTCTTTTTGAAAAACACCATTACACGCCTTGCCGATTCCACGCATTTTTTCATAGATAGGAAAAAGATAGTTGAAAAAGCTGCTGAACTCATAAACAGCTATTCCATAATGACTCCTTCTCCCAAAACTCCTGTAAAGTTTCTGTCAGGTGGAAACATTCAAAAAGTGGTTCTGGCGAGGGAGCTTTCCACAACCCCTTCTCTGATAATCGCCTCCCATCCGACACGAGGCCTTGATATTGGTGCCATGGAGTTTGTATACAGGACACTGCTTGAACAAAAAAGAAAGGGTGCGGCTATTCTTTTGCTGGCTGGAGAATTGTATGAAATCTTCAGGCTTTCGGACCGTGTAGCTGTAATATACGAAGGTGAGATTGTGGGTTATGCACCGCCGGATCCTGCATACATTGAAGAAATAGGTCTCATGATGGGTGGCAGTAAAAAGGCGGGTGAGCTGCATTGAAATTGAGAATAGAAAAACGAAAAGATTTGCCCTTTTACATGAATATACTGGTTCCTGTTGTCTCCATAATCTTTTCGCTTCTCGTTATGGGAATCATCCTTCTGATTTTCTTTCAACGAAGCGGCATGAGCTGGGGGCAAGCTTTTTCCGAGACATTATCAGCGTATGGAGAGATGTTCTCATGGCCCTTTGGAAACGTCTATGGCATTTACCAGACGCTCTTGAAGATGGTTCCACTTGCCTTTGTTGGTCTTGGATTATCCTTCGCCTATCGGATGAAAATCTGGAATATCGGTGGTGAAGGGCAACTCTATATGGGCGCTTTTGCCGCTACCTGGGGTGCTCTTTTTCTCTTCAACGGCATTGAGAACAAATTCTTAATGATAACCCTGATTCTTTTGATGGGAGCTGCTTTTGGTGCGCTTTGGGCAGCGATCCCCGCTTTCATGAAAGCTTTTGCAAAGACCGATGAAATCGTTGTAACGCTTATGCTGAATTACGTTGCGATTTTCTGGGTGGATTATCTCGTTTACGGTCCCTGGAAAGACCCCAAAGGCTATAACTTCCCCCTGACGGCCGAATATCCGGAATCGGCAAAGCTCCCTACGATGTTCAATGGTGAGGTACACGTGGGAATTATCATGGTCATAGTTCTTGCTGTCATTCTTCAATATGTTTACAGCCGCACAAGTTGGGGATTCAACTCTGCTATTGCCGGCGATAACCAAAAAGCTGCAAAATATGCCGGGATTAACATAGGCTTTTACACTATCGTTGCTTTGCTGGTCAGCGGGGCTATTGGTGGCATGGGTGGAGCCGTGCAAATGATGGGCATTCAGCATCGACTGCAGCACGGTTTTTCTCCGGGTTATGGCTATACTGCTATAATCATCGCCTGGTTAGCAAAGTTAAACCCCCTAGCGATACTACTGGTATCTTTTCTTTTCGGCGGGCTCCTCGTGGGTAATGAACAGCTTCAGATGTTTTACCGCCTGCCGCTGGCACTCATATACATATTTCAAGGGCTCGTGCTTTTCTCCCTTATGGGCGGGGAAGCCATTTTTAATTACAGAATCAGGTTTGTGAAAGAAAGGGCGGTGGAAGAATGAACATAGATTCCTCCATAATCACTACAACCCTTCAGGCGACGATACGTGCCGGTACCCCGTTACTTTTCACCGTCTTGGGTGATATTTTCACCGAAAGGTCAGGCGTAATGAACCTGGGGCTTGAGGGTTTGATGCTCGTTGGAGCTATAAGCGGTTTCGCTGTTTCATACAGCACCGGTAATTTATTTCTTGCTGTTATCGCCGCAATGATCGCCGGGGCA
>QNAR01000190.1 GCA_003643975.1 Thermotogae bacterium
ATTGTTTTTTTACTGTGTTTAGCCTTCGTTTTATCTTTTGACTTTTTTAAACCCATTTCCAGAGGCCTCCTTCAAAAAATAAGGGCCTCCACACAACCTGTGTGGAGGCAAGAAATGTGTCATTTTATGATTACATCGTCTTTCAGCTGTTGCTTCAGCCTCTGTGCTGCGAATTTGACGGCAAAATCTGGTGTCATTTTCCCTGACTCAAGCCCGGTCATAGCATCGAAGATTATCCTATTGTATTCGTTGAATCTATCATTGTTAGGAACGAAGGACGCTTGCGGGAGCAACATTGCAGCGGCTTTCTTAGAAAAAGCATCAGCTGCATACAGAGGTACGGAAAGCTCTTCATTCCTGATGGCAAGATGTCCGCTTTCAACAGCGTGCTTGGCGTTCAAATACGGGTCAGAAGCGAAGAGCAACAACAGTGCGGCAAGTTCAGGGTATTTGGATTTGGATGTAACCATATAAACGACGGGGTGAGATAGTGTATTTCCGGGAACCCCTTTGTAAGCAGAAGGTGTCAATGTGAAGGTCAACATGTTATCAATTTCCTCATCGGAATAGCCAAACATGTTGATCCACTCAGCTCTGTTCCACGTACCGCCCATAAGAGCGAGTACTTCACCTTCAGGACCTGCAAAACTCTTATGGACATTGTTCCACTCAGTTCCTATTAAGTTCTTCGGCGTTACTTTGTAGGTATTTGTCAGGTCATAAATGAACTGGAATACCTTCTTAGCACCTTCCTGGTCAAAGACCAATTTTCCGGCTTCTGGATCATAAATAGGCACTTCAAAGGATTTGAAAAGCTGGAAATAGTCAACCCCCATTTTAGGCCTGTGCCAAAGTCCCCATTTAACCACACCGGCATTTTGTGCTTCCTGACCGAGTTTTACGAGGTCATAAAGCGTGTATTCTCCTGTGGCAAATTTGTTCATCATGTCAGCTATTTCTTCTTCGGTGTATCCCATTTCCTTGAGTTTGTCTTTTCTCACCCAAAGTGGCCTTGCTTCGGTATCTTGAGGAACGGCATAGATCTTTCCACCAAATTTCGTTGATTCCCAAAGCGCAGGGAAAATGTCATTAAAACCAAGATCCCAGTACTTCTGGATATACTCATCAATTGGTCTGACATATCCTGCTTTTGCCCACATGCCAAGGTCGTCGTGTCCAGAAGTGATGATGTCAAGCTGTTGATCTTTCGTCTGGAAAGCAATAAGTGCCCTCTGCTTGTAAGAACTCCAGTCAGTGGAATCGAAATAAGCTTCTACCTCAACTCTTATATCGGCTCCAGCGGCTTCGAGTACTGTGTTCAGCATCTCTGCCGCTTTTTCAAGATTCACCTTTCTGTTAATTGATGGATCATCAGGTCCTACTGCCCAGGCAACGAGTTTGATAGTCTGAACAGCGAATAGTGAAGACAGCGCAAAAAGTGAAAGCAATACAAAGATAAGCGCACGTTTCATAAAAACCCCTCCTTTTTCAAAATGATGGCCAAAGGCCACAGAATTTATCTAAGCTTGGCACTCTTCCTCATAAGAACCTTGGTAAACAACGAAATCTGTACAGGACTGATATCTTCCTTATTCAAAAGGTCAAACAAACGTTTTGCTGCCAAAGAGCCCATCTCTTCCTTTGGAACATGTACAGTGGTTAACGGCGGTTGGCAACTCGCTGATGAGATGATATTGTCAAAACCGAGAACGCCAATTTCTTCAGGAACCTTTTTCCCCAGTTCTTTAAGATATTCAATAACATCAATAGCATAGCGATCTTCAAAAACAGCAATGAGTTCGGGCTCTTTATTATCATCCAGAATCCTTTTCAGAATAAGCTTCAGGTCTTGACCTTCGGCAAAATCGTATATCACAGGTTCCAAGCTCTTTTCGCGCATTGCCCTTCTATAACCAATCATCCTTTGTTCATAACTGAAATGTTTGGCAACGTTGTGAATATAGATGATTTTTCTATATCCGGTTTTCAAAAAGCGCTTGATCAATTTGTATTCCCCATCAAACCCATTTGAAATCACACAGTCCACATCATACCCGGAGATGAATTGGTCAACAAGGACAAAGGGTTTTCCGATGTCTTGAAATTTCTTTATAATCCCTTCTGAAATTCCGCCACCTACTAACAAAAAACCATCCTTTTCTTCAACGCCATCTCTTTCGTTCAGCATGCTAAAGGGAAAAATCGAATAATTGCATTTTTTGCGTGAGAAGTAATCCTGTATACCCTCGAAAACCTTCACATAAAACTGGTATTCAGAACTTTCAATTCCCCTGAATACTTCATCTGGACAGCCAATTCCGATTTCATAAAATCTTTTTTTTGCGAGGTTTTTTGCAAAAATATCGGGTTTGTAATTCAACGACTCAATAGCCATAAGTACTCTCTGCCTTGTCTTTTCCGAAACATTCGGGCTTCCGTTTATAACCCGAGAGACGGTAGCAGTTGACACATTTGCAATTCTCGCAACATCCTTCGTTCGAATTTTCAACGATAACCCTCCTTATTCAGTACATACTACACATACTACATATAATTCCACATAATTTATTCTCTCACAGTGCTGCTTTGATGCAAAACCCGATTACTTGCCAAGATATATGGTCATCAATGATTATTCGGGATTAAGAGGGTTCACGATAAAGCATGATGTAATCGCATACATTTTCATAATTAGAACACACTTCACAAGCAAATATCATTTGAGCTTAAATTCACATGCTTTGCACACGCCATTATAAGCAGTTCACAAGAAATTTTGTAATGTAAGCGCATACAAACTTTGAATCACTAGATAACTCGACTCAATTTTCAATATCAATTGAGCGGGGGTGCTATGATCTTGATTAAATCTTCCGGAGTAACCTCATCTTTGGATACATCTGCAACTTTTTCCCCATGGTCAAGAACGACAAATCTTGTAGCAACCCTGTACACATGGTAGATGTTATGCGCCACCAAAACAACAGATATGCCTTTTTCGCTGACTCTTTCAATGAGGCTTAATATTGCCTCAGTTTCACGAACTGAAACAGCGGCTGTTGGTTCATCGAGTATTAATAACTTCGCGCCAAAGTGTACCCCTCGACCTACGGCGACAGTTTGCCTTTGACCACCCGATAAAAAGGCCACAGCCTGATCAACTGATGGGATCTCTATACCAAGCCCTCTGAGCCCCTGACGGGATACATTTCTCATTTCATGTTTGTTGAGTATTTTCAGCGGTCCAACTTTTTTACACACTTCCCTGCCAAGAAAGAAATTTCTCCACACTGGCATCAAGCCAACAAGAGCCAAATCCTGATAAACGACCTCTATCCCCGCATTATGCGAATCACGGGGGGTATTGAAATTAACTTCTTTTCCATCGAAAAAAATATGTCCTTCATCGTGGTGGTAATAACCAGCGATGATTTTTATCAAAGTAGATTTTCCCGCACCATTGTCTCCCAA
>QNAR01000191.1 GCA_003643975.1 Thermotogae bacterium
ACAGCTTCGCCTACGTTTACGATATCGTGATTGGAAAGGTCCATGCCATAGCAGGCAGCACACACTCCGTGCTCAGCCTCACAGGTGAGAACTGAACGTACGATAATCGCTGGCCTGACTTCAAGTTCAGTGTAACCGGCTTCATACAGATTCTTTGCTGTAATCACGTTTATCTTTTCCTGATATCTCACAAGCTGGACGTTGTCCTTGTTCTTGAAACTCGGTCCGACGTACATTTTATCTACGACCGGGTAGGAGTGCACTACGACTTCCTTTATGCCAGCGTTTTTAAGCTTATGAAGCACATCTGCGTTAATTTCTGTTCCCGCCTGCAATGTTGCTTCTTCCAGAGCTATATCAGAAGCAAGTTCTGAATAGTAAGGCAGCTTTGAGAGTTTCGATAGTTTTAATTTTTCTTCACGCATGACAGGGATTGTAGTTTTGAAGCTCGAGATGAATTTGGCATCGTCATCCCTTATCATGGTGTTACGGGTATATTCCTTACCAGAAACTGGGTGCTTTAACACTTCACCATTTTTAGGATCGATTATATCCTGAGCAAGAACCCTTCCAAAGAGGAAATCTTCCAGCTTTTCAATGGTTACGTCGTCTATCATAAGCTCCACTGCTTCCAGGCCCTTTTCAGTTCCACAATCAGGTGTGGTAACAGTCACGGACTGCGCCACGTCAACAAGCCTTCTGGTAAGGTATCCAGCAAAAGATGTTCTCAATGCCGTGTCAGCTGATCCCTTTCTGGCTCCATGTGTCGAGGTGAAGAATTCAAGTTCTGTCAAACCATCTCTGAAGTTGGAGATAATCGGAACTTCGATTGTTTTACCCGAGGGATCGGCCATGAGCCCTCTCATTCCAGCGAGCTGCTTCAGCTGGTCAACGTTACCTCTTGCACCGGAATCAACCATCATGAAGACCGGGTTGAACGGGTACTTTTTGAATTCAGTTACGGTCTCGTTCATGAGCTCTTCAGTTGCCTTTTCCCATATCTTTATGATTTCTATTGATCTATTTTCAGGATTCAAGAAGCCTTTTCGGTACAGATCCTCGATTTGTGCCACTTTTTCCTCTGCACGTTTTATTACTTCTTCTTTCTTCGGTGAGGTAACGATATCCCTTATGGAGATCGTAAGCCCGCTTACGGTAGCGTAGTGGAACCCAAGCCTCATCATATCGTCTAAGAGATCTGCCGTTCTATCTATACCGTGCTTCTGGAAACAATCGTAAATCAATTTCTTTATCTGCTTTTTGTTGAACTTTATAGAATAATTTCTTAGGTCTTCAGGAACAATGGCATTGAATATTATCCTTCCAACAGTAGTCGGGGTCAGATCCCCGCTACTCTCATCCAGCTGAACGAGAATAGGCTCGTGAATCTTGAGCTTCCCGGCGTCATATGCCATGAGGGCTTCGGTCATTGAGCCAAATTTCCAGTTGATCTTTTCCAGCGCCTTTTCCCTCACTCTACGCCTTATCTCTACATTATCCAGCTTTGACTTCTTCAGCTCGTTGTAATAATCCATGAGCTCTTTTTCGAAGGCTTCATATTCATGATCAACTGTGGTCAGGTAATATACTCCGACTATTATATCTTTACCCGGCATTGAGACAGGCTTCCCATGCGCCGGTGATATAACATTGTATCTACTGAGCATGAGGAATTTTGCTTCAGCCTGTGCAGCGGCCGACAATGGCACGTGAACCGCCATCTGGTCACCATCAAAGTCAGCGTTGAAAGGTGCACAAACCAGTGGGTGCAGCTTTATGGCATTTCCTTCAACCAGCTTTGGTATGAACGCCTGTATAGATATCCTGTGCAGCGTAGGTGCCCTGTTGAGTAACACGGGGTGTCCCTTTATCACGTCTTCAAGAACTTCCCAGGCTTCAGGCATTTCCTTTTCAATGATCATTTTCTTGTATTTACGAGCGGTTTTGCTGGATTCCGTCCCAAGGAGCTTTCCAAGCACAAAGGGTTTGAAGAGTTCCATTGCCATCCTTTTGGGGATACCGCATTCATGGATCTTGAGATCAGGCCCTACGACGATAACAGCGCGACCGGAATAATCCACACGCTTTCCAAGCAGGTTTCTCCTGAAACGTCCTTTTTTTCCTTTGACAAGATCTGTAAGGGACTTCAAGGGTCTTCCGGACCTGTCGGTGACGGCTTTTCCAACACGGCCATTGTATATGAGCGAGTCAACAGCTTCCTGAAGCATACGCTTTTCATTCCGGATAATAATATCCGGTGCACCTATGGATAGTAGTTTTGCAAGCCTGTTGTTTCGGTTTATAACGCGCCTGTAAAGGTCGTTCAGGTCTGTCGTTGCAAAACGTCCGCCTTCTATCTGGATCATAGGTCTGAGGTCAGGCGGTATAACGGGAACCGCTTCCATAATAATCCATTCAGGCTTGTTGCCAGATTTCAGGAAATCCTTTATGAACTTCAGCCTTCTCAGTAGTTTCAATGCACGTGCACTGCTTCTGGGTATGGACTTCAGTTCATGCTCAATCTGAACTTTGAGCTCTTCAAGATCAAGATTTTGCAGTAATTTCTTCACCGCTGTGGCACCATAATCACACTGCACTTTACCGGGATAAAGCTCTTTGTAAGCCTCATATTCGTTTTCGATTATGATGTCGCCGATCTGATGTCCAGTTTCTTTAGCTACCTCTTCATCTATTTCTGTCACGATGACAATCGGCCTGTCATTTTCTGTATCTGTCTCTACATCGAATTTACCAGGATAGTATTCGTTGAAAATCTCATATTCGGAAAGGGCCAGAACTTCATCTTCAAAGAGGAAGCGATCAGCAAGTGTGTCACCCTTTCTTACTTCTTCTCCATCCTGTACATATATGAGAGCACCTTCAAAAATGGGATACTTCTTCTGAATGCCATTTTCTCCCTCAATGACAATCCAGTTCAGTTCCCTTTCCGTATTGCTCATTGTGTTTTCAATCCTGACTTTTCCATCTAATTCTGATATCACAGGTCCTTTAGGGTTCTTAACTTTGAATCCCTGCTCCACCTCAAAATCGAGCTTCTTGGTATATATGTCGTACTCCGTTTGGTACAGAGTCATGCCTGCGAAGAAATCCGTGGATTTTGGGTCTGTAATCACATAGAGCTTTTCAATAACCCGCTTCGAACCGTAGTAGATGATGTTTTCAAGGTCTTTTGACTGTATATTCAACAGCGATGCTAATATGCTCGGAGCACTCTTCAAATACCAAACATGAACCACAGGGGCAGCAAGTTCTATATGCCCCATCCTGCGGCGTCTGGCTTCCTTTGATTCAACTCTAACGCCACAACGCTCACAAACAGTGCCCTCGTACTTTTTCCCTTTATACTTTCCACAGGCACATTCATAATCCTTTGTGGGTCCAAATATCCTCTCACAAAATAGCCCGTCTCTTTCGGGCTTGAAAGTTCGATAGTTTATCGTTTC
>QNAR01000192.1 GCA_003643975.1 Thermotogae bacterium
ACAAGAGTGCCGGGCTTGTCGTAGCGACCAAGAAAATCACAGTAAACTGTTACCTGAACTTGCCCCGCTTTAAGTGTCGCCGGGTACCATACCTCAACTGTAAGAGGTCGATCATAGATAACAGTGGATTTGCTGGTTATAGTATTGATAACATCTATCTGGTTGGGATTAGACAGATGAAGCGTTTGTACACCAACCATGTATTCACCCCGTGCTGCAAGGGCAGGAGCATCAGGAAGAGGATCTCCCCAAATGGTACCCATTGGATGTTGAGCGTAATCAAAAACGTCGTATGAGATTTCATTTTGGACGTTGGCAGAGTTCTGTCCAAATGCAAATACAACCGTAATAAGCATACATAAGATCGCGAATAACAACTTGCTATTCATGCAAAACCCCTCCTTAGGTTTAACAAAATTCCCAAACTATGCGTTATTAGATTAATGTTCGTTAAACGGGACATGCAAGGCCTTTAGTGTAATCGAGCAATGGTGTCTTGCGTTCAATTCTGGAATAAGCATTCATACATAGATTTTAAAAGTTCCGTACATGGGAAACCGCCGTTTGTTGCGTATAGCTTCAAAACTAGTTTAGTGAGTTTCCATGCCCTTTTCATTTTTTAATGTACATAGTTTGGGATTATATAGGTCTCTCACCTTGGTTATTTAAAATTTTCCATCTCTATTTCCTTTACTTTTTCAAGAGCATTTTTTAAGAACTCCTGCCTATCTTCAGGAAATCCTTCAGCGAAACTGGCATTTAACCATCTTTCAAGCATGTCGATAGCTTCCTGCGGAGCAAGCTTCCATCCTCCCATGGTAAGAACATTCGCATTATTAATAACTTTAGCCATTTTGGCACCATAACTTCCCTCTACAACGGCTGCATAGACACCTTTGAATTTGTTAGCGACTATTGCCATACCCATTCCTGTGCCGCAGCAAAGAAGACCACGGGAAAATTCCCCGGATTGCACTTTTTTAGCAACTTTGGGAGCAACTTCATAATAGGGTTGGAAGTCTTCAATTGTTTGCATTCCTACATCTTCAACTTCAAAGCCGTGTTCAACGAGATATTCTTTCAAAGCTTCTTTCAATGTAAACCCGGATTTGTCAGAGCCTATTACAATTTTCTTGTTTTCCATTGCGCGATCCCTCCTATAAACGTGCTATTTCTCTGAATAGTTCAGAGTATGTGGAATTTTTTCTGAAGAATACTGGTATTTTTTCAAGAGGACTATCAACGGCATAAATTCCCTTTTTATATTCCTCCCCTGTCCAAAGATTAACCCATTCTCCCTCAGGAAGATATACTTCATGCACTCGTTCCCCTTTAGTAATTACAGGGGCTATCATCAAGTCTTCCCCGAGCATGTACTGGTATTTCATATCGAAGAAATTTGGGTCATCTTCAAAGTGAATCAGTGGGTGTCTCATCACAGGAATGCCTTTTTCACTATTTTCCCTAATGAGCCTCATTAAATATGGAGTGAGTTTGGAGTGAATTCTGCTCATTTTTGCAAAATGTAGTAATGTTTCTTCGTCGGAGTCAAATTGCCAGTTTTCCTCTGGCAAATTCCCTTCGTGGTTTCGCATAACAGGTGTAAAAGCAGCAAGAGAGCTCCACCTGATAAAAAGTTCTTTACTTCTGATAACACTAATGACATCATTTTTGATTGTTGTATAACCGCCAATATCTGAGTGAGTAAGGCCAAAACCGCTATATCCTAAAGAAAGAGCAGCGGGTATTATTGAGGGAAGACCATCATCAAGGCTCCAGTCAACCATCTGATCTCCAGCCCACATAAGAGTTGAGTAGGCTGATGTTCCTGTGTATCCAGCTCTTGTAAAGAATACAATTTCTCCAAGCTTTCCCATTTCTTCGATGGCTTCACGATTTAGCTTAGCCCAGAATACTGGAAACTTGTTGTGATAAGCTTTGGCATCTTCACCTGAATGAAGCAGGGCATCGGTTGGTAAGTATTCACCATAATCTGCCATCCATCCGGAAAGACCTATGCCAATCATGTTGGTTTTTATCACTTCTTTTAGCCAGTTATAAGCATCTGGATTTGTGATGTCAACTATAGCAGCAGGAAATGTGGTCACAACAACATGATACTCACTGCCATCTTTCTTTCTGATAAGATAACCCTTTTCAGAAGCCTCTTTGTACAGATCTCCTTCAAGAGCTAAGAAAGGATTTATATAACCCATTACTCTTATTCCGCGTTCCCTTAGGTCAGAAACGAGTTTTGGAAGATCAGGATAAAGTTCGCTGTCATATTTCCAATCCCACATAAGCTGCTTGCCAAAGGTTGTAATCCTTTTTCCTTCCCAATCCTGAATCCAGATTGCTCCTATCTTCAGGCCTTTTTCCAATGCCCTTTCGATTTTTGGCATAATAATATCTGTTCCACCCTGGAGGCCGAGCACAACACCATCGACTATCCATTTCGGAAGACCAGGCTGCCTTCCCAAATATTCGGACTGTTTGGTAACGACTTCCATTAAGCTACTTCCGGTTTCAATGAAGATAGACTCGGGAATATTCCAGCATTCTAGTTCGTGATAACTACTATGGCTGAAATCAAATTTCATGTAATGACTATCATTGACATGACAAAAGTATCTCCTGGTCGAAATGAATGTTGGTTGAGGGAAATATGTGGTATACCAATTCCCCCCAGCCTTTTCAAACTTATCTGCGACGAAAGTTGCCAATTCTTTTTTGTTCCGCCCAACTCCCTGTTCTGAAACCCATAGAGGTACTTTCTTCCCTCTTAGGTCTAACTCGGAGAATTGTTCACCACAACCGTAGATGCGCTCATTAGAGGCAGCATGGAGTCTTATCCAAAACCTGTTCCATGAACCCCGACAGCTTCTAATAGCGATTTTTACTTTGTCATCTTCAGCCTCTAAAGCAAATTCAACAGCTGCGTCTTCATTTCCAAAAATAAGTTTTGCCTTTTCAGGAAGAAGCTCCTTTACCTGCCAGCGACGTAAGGCTATTCTCTCTTCCAATTCATCGCCAATTTCAAAATTTCCATGGTACATGCTGTATGTTTCATTGCCGCGGCCAACAAAAACGCTTGGATTCTTCACTGAATGATCCAGTATGAGTAACTTTCCGAGTAATACCTGAAGTTTATTGTTATCATTTAAAACTCTAAGCATTTTTTACCCTTCTTTTCCAGAAGTTGCCATTATTCTTCATCAAAATGACCTCCTTTGCCGCCTTAACGATATCTTCGGCGGTCATTTTGTATTTTTTCAACAAAAATTCCCTTTTGCCGACTTCACCAAAATGGTCTCTTATGCCTATTCTTCTCATAGGAACTGGATACTCTTCTGCAAGAACCTCTGCAACAGCGCTTCCCCAACCGTTAATAATACTGTGGTTTTCCGCAGTGACAATAGCACCTGTTTCCATAGCTGCTTTTACTACGGTTTCTCTA
>QNAR01000193.1 GCA_003643975.1 Thermotogae bacterium
GGAAAAACTCGATGGGCTTTCCACGAAGATTTCATCCGGAACTTCGAAAATAGATGCACCGTTCCTTTTTCCCCATATATGTGCACCAAAAGCTTCAAAAAAGAGAGCTTCATCCGGGATTACCAAATCGACTTTTTTCTGGAGATATTTAATCATCACTTTGTTTCTCGCGGTTCCACCAACAAGCATGATTCTCTTCACACCGCTTTTGTGAACGAGTTCCATTATTTTCTCTGCCATGACTTTTCCAAGACCGTTCAAAATCAATTCCTTCGGCACGCATTTGTTGAGTGCATGTGTACAGTCGCTTTTGCAGAAGACAGTACATCTGGATGAGAGTTCATAAGCCTCATCAGCATTTATTGAATTGGCAAAGTCCAGGGACACGCCCATCCTCTTCAGCTGTTGCAAAAAGAATTCACCTGTACCGGATGCACATTTGTTGCCAGTGTATATTTCTGCTATCGAGCCTTTTTTATTGAGCTTGTAGAGCATGAAGTTTTCACCACCGGCGCTTACAATGCCATCCACAACACCGTGTTTGTCTTTTAATACATCGTACGCAACTTCTGTCGCCTCAACTTCGGGTATTTGAGAAAGCCGGACCATCTTTTTGGCTTTCCTGCCGGTGACGATAACATTTCCATCCTTCAGAAAACGGGGTATCAGTTCTTTCAAAATTTCCGTGGGATTGCCATGGTGAGAAATGTTCTCTCCTTTAATCCCGTCATAATATGAAATACTACTCGACCCTACACATACGCCTATATTTTTTGAGTCCATGCCCCACACCCTTACTTGAGCTTGTTTGTTTTTGAGCTCATGAAATTTTCTGAATTATCAGTTTTAGGAACTTCGGTTTTGTTTTACAGATGTTCCCTTTGTGGTATAGTATATACCATTTACCTTGACCTTAGGTCAATTAGTTTGGGAATCTTCCTTCTGATGCGGGAATCGAGAGATTCAAATTTTGTTTCAACTATGATTTCGCCTTTTTCGATAGTATCCAGGATGAAAGTATCAAGCTTTTTCAAATCGATTTTTGAACCTTCTGTAGCCCGTATTTTTATACAGTCAACACCTTCCCTGGTATCAATTTCCACGCCAAGGAACACGCCTTCAACCACTGCTTTTGAGAAGTATCCGGGGTAAAGGTTATTTCCAGCTGCTTTGAACATATCATCTTTCCTGCCGAGGATATAGTCTATCTTTTCAGTGCCTAAAGAACAATTGCAGCTATCGTGTACGAATCTCGTTATGTCCCCTATTCTGTATCTAATCAGCGGCATACATTTAAATGCGAGTGTTGTTACGGCGAGCTCTCCATATCCCCTTTGATCTGGATCTACTATTTCAACCCAGAACATGAGGTCGTTGAAGTGATAGCCTTTTCCTTCTTCGCACTCTACTGCAAAAGTCCCGCCGAATTCTGTGGCACCATAACCGTTAATAACGTCCGCATTCCATATGCTTTTAATCCATTCTTTTGTTTTTGCAGGAATATGTTGTGCCCCTGTTAGAAACCAGCTGATCTTCGGAAGTTCACCATTATACTCTTTGGCGAGTTTTGTTATTATGATCAACGATGATGGCAATATTCCGACTATTGAAGGCTTGTAAGTTAAGATCTTTTCAAAAATGACTTCCGGTTTCTGATGACCCACAGGGATTGCAGGAACACCAAGCATTCCAAGGGCATTTTGAATGATCAAACCCGGAACCCAGATTCCGTAGCTGTAGGCGTTAAGGTAAAGGTCATTCTTTTCCATGCCCATTTTTTCAAAGCCCTGAGCTGTGGAAAAGGCTAAAAGAAGAAAGTCTTCATATGTGAATCCGATTCTCTTTGGTTTTCCCGAACTGCCGGAAGTTTCAAAGTAAATGTCGGGCTTTTGACAGATGAAGTCTTCAGGATAGCTTTCCAACTGTTCGGGATAGGTGAAAAAATCACCAAGGTCTTCAGGGGTTTTAATGCTTTTGAAGTTGTATCTTTCAAGATGGTCACGATAAAACTTCGAATTCTGGTGCGCTTCCCGCAGAATAAATTTGAAGGCTTCTTCCCTGTAAGTTTTTTTGAAGCTTTCTTTGCCGTAAAGACTCGCTCCGAGTTTCCAATTCCAGGGAATTCTGTACCCGGAGTGAAGGCCTGAGGCCTTAATAATGCGTCTTATCAGCCATCTTCTCATTTTATCAGCTCCGCCTGACAGTTTAATCCTAACACAATGAGTTCCAAATTAAAAAAATCTATGGAGAAAATCATTGACTTTGGAATTTCATTCGATGTATAACCTTTTGGGGAGGGATGGTTGTGAAAAGAATGCTTTGCTTGCTTTTCATATTTTCATTCGGTCTTTCCGTAATTTTGGGGGTCAGCATAATGAATTACCTTGCTCGCGATGAACTTCCAAAAACACTCGAAGAAGCGGATTTTGAGGTTGTTATTCCGCCTGGTTCAGAATCTTCAAGCTTTGGTGTGTTTTCTTTCAAAGCTTTCAATTGGAAAGGGGTTAGCTGGAAAAATCACCTGCTCATAATAAAGCCAGACAATCTCAGGTCAAAACACGCTCTGTTATTCATAACCGGTGATTACAAGATCGATAACAGGCTTTTTGAATTTTTCAACACAATAGCGATACAGAATGGAGCCTATGTGGCAATTTTGTACGACATACCAAACCAGCCTCTTTTCAATGGTTATAGAGAAGATTGGCTTATAGCTTACACCTTCTCGAAATTTCTTGAAACTGACGATTACGAATGGCCTTTGCTTCTACCAATGGTGAGAAGTACAATCACTGCGATGAATATGTTAACAGATTACGCAAAGAAAGAAGGTTTTGAAATAGAAGGTTTTATATTGTCTGGCGCTTCCAAGAGAGGTTGGACAACATGGCTTACTGCCGCCTGTGACAGCCGGGTTAATGCCATAGCTCCCATAGTTTTTGACAATTTGAATATCAAAGAGCAGATGAAGCATCAACTTGAATTTTGGGGGGCTTACAGTGAATCTATAGCAGAATATGTTAATACTGGTATTTTAAGTGATCTGGAAGATCCCAGAAGGATTGCTCTTTTGCAGTATATCGACCCCTATGCTTATAGAGAAGAGTTGAATATACCGAAACTCATTATCGTCGGGACAAATGATCCTTATTGGCCTGTTGATGCCGCAACGCTATATTTTGATGGACTCCCGGGCGAAAAGGGAATGGTTTATGCTCCGAACATGGGGCATGGTGCTGAAATTCCCCGAACGGTGCAGGCAATAGGAGCTCTTTTTGCCAATCTCGATGAAGGAGTATCGCTGCCTGAAATCCTGGCAACGTATTCAACAACTGCATCGGAAACGGAAATCCATATAGATATTTCCATCAAACCCAAAGATTGGAAGATATCCGAAGTCAGGTTGTTTTTTGCAAATTCGCAGATAAGGGACTTTCGGAATGCGAGATTTGATTAC
>QNAR01000194.1 GCA_003643975.1 Thermotogae bacterium
CAAGGCAGATGACCCGAAAACCGTAATATCCACTTCGACCGAGCGCCCTCAATTAAAAGAGGGATATACTTTTACCGTGAAGTTCAAAATTCCTGACGCTTCGGACATTACTTTTAAGGATCTCTTGAAAGGAGAAATGAGTTTTTCCAGTGATGCTTTTGACGATTTCGTGATAATAAAGTCCAACGGGTTTCCAACATACAATTTCGCTGTGGTCGTAGATGACCACATGATGGAAATAACCCACGTTCTCCGTGGCGAAGACCACCTTTCCAACACACCAAAACAGATCATGATATACGAAGCATTAGGCTGGGAAACGCCCCAGTTTATGCACATACCTTTGATTTTGGGTCATGACAGGAGCCCTCTCTCAAAAAGGCATGGGCATACCAGCGTAGAACATTTCAGACGTGAAGGCTATCTCAGCAAAGCGTTGATGAATTACCTTGCCCTGCTCGGCTGGAGTGTAGATCAAGAGATTTTCGACTATGTGGAGAAATTGAAAGATTTTTCCCCAGCATCGATCTCCAACAAAGCCGTGATTTTTGATTATGAAAAGCTCGAATGGATAAACGGGAAACATCTACGTATGCTGGACATCGATGAGCTCGTTTCTCAGTTTGAGCTATGGTTCAGATACACTGGCAAAACGGATTTCATGGAAGCTTTTGTGGAGGATGCGCAATATACAAGAGAAGTTCTGAAAATCTGCCGCGAAAAGGTGAACACTCTTTCCCAGTTGTATGATTTTTCAATGCCCTTTTTCACAGAAGAACCCGAGTATGATGCCTCATATGTGAACAAATACCTGACGAAAGAATGGTCATTGGAACTCATTTCAGAAGCAATGAGGAGATTCGAAGATAATTCGGACTGGAGTGTTGAAGGTGTGGAAAAAGTAATAAGAGACCTGGCAGAACTCAAAATCACTTCCAAAAAGAACACCTTCCAAACTCTTCGCGGTGGTGTTACCGGGAGGCTGGTGACTCCGGGGCTTTTCGAAACCATTGCAGTGCTTGGAAGAGAAAGAACACTGGAAAGACTTGAAATAACATTACAACTTGCAGAGAGCTTAAGGGATGATGAGGAAGAATAAAGGGACGATTCTCCTTGAAACACTCTTGATGTTTCTCGCTTCTGGTGTAATAACAATTTCTTTGCTTGGAACCCTGATAAATTATCTGCGTATGGAAAGCAGATTCTTTGACACTATTCGCTATACAAATGCCATGAGCAGAGCCTTTGGGGTAATTCATAACGATATGAGCCTGTTAAAGAAAATGAAAGCCTGTAATGATAATTACCTGGCATTTCAGATCAAGAAAGGAAGTAAAACTCTGAATATCTCCTACTATTTCGAAGGGAAAACTTTAAAGCGTAGAGCCAAAGAAGAGAACAAAAAGCCAGGTATAAACAGTATAGTCGAACTGCGAAAAGGAGGTCACTTTGAAGAACGCAACGGGCTATTGACCATTCAGCTCGATGATTTCTCTATTACATATAATTTAGAGGAGTGATTGAAATGACGAAAGATATAAAGAAGGTTCTGGACAGTATTCAAAGCGAAATCGAAGGAAGAGCAGAGTATGACATAAAGGAGATGTTACAATCATCATCTGCATATATACGCTCAAAAGCCGTAAAGGAACTTGCAACATCTGACATTTCCGTAAACCGCGACCAGATAGAGAGTTATCTTGAAGATCCATCATACAGCGTTAGAAAGGCAGCAGTAGAATTGCTGGGGAAACGCGGAGTAGATGATGAGTTACTGATTTCTATGCTTGATGATCCAAATGAAACCGTGAGAGCCACTTCGGTGAAATACATCACCGAGTTGGGCTTGTTAGACGAAGAACTCATTGACAGAATTTCAGAGGATCCATCCGGGAAAGTGAGGAAGGCACTGGTTGAAGGCCTGATCGACCAGGGAGCCGAACAGGAGGAACTAAAAACCTTCGAAAATGATCCCAGTAACGATATCAGGGAGATTTTAAAGGTTTACTCAGGACAAATTTCCCTGGATGAAGCGGAACTCCTCCAACTTCCCAAAAAGCTGCAGAAGATCGCTTTTGCTTCTGTGATAAAGGCCAGAGATTCAAAAGCGCTGAAAATCCTCATGGAAAAGATAAAAGCTTTCAACACCCCTTCACTTAAAGCAATAGCCATAGAATTTTTGGGTACTTTTCCAGAGGAACTTGCAAAAGATGCCCTCATGGGTTTTGTCAAGTCTGACGACAAAACAGTAGCCCTTGCAGCTGTAAAGGCCTATGGAAAAGCTTTTGGCTATGGGAGCGAATTGCTGCCTTTTGCCGAAAGCTTCGTTCAGGACCCGGATGAGGAAAAGAGGATAGTAGGTGCGCAAATACTTAAAAAGCTCATGGAACCATCAACAGTGGAGCTCTTGAGAGAAAATCTGAATGACCCATCGGATAAGGTGCGTTCCGTGATCATCGAGGCATTAGGGAACATGCTCGATTATTCATTGGAAGAGATTGTCGATAGATCACTGACTTCCACTTCGACGAGATTGAAAAAAGCGGCTCTCCGGGCTACAAAGAAGTTGAAATTAACCAGTGTAGAAGACAGGGTTGTTCATATCTTTGGAAGTATAAAAGAAGAGAATTCACTACGCATCCTTGCCGTTTCAGTAGCAGGTTACTTGAAGTACGAATCAGCAATACCTCAGCTTATAAGAATCGTGCAGACTCCTGAAATCTCAGGTAAACTGAGATTGGCAGCTGCCAGAGCATTGGCACGCGTTTCACCGCGACAACTGTTGGAACTCTTTGGCGTCAGTTGAAAAGAATACTCAGAACTATGAGAAAGCTCATGAAAGCGAAGAGCTTTTCGCTAAGCCCAAATTTCTCTTTTGAACATATTGTCCTTTCATAACGGCCGTAGTACCGCATATCCATGGCTACGGCCAGTTCTTCCGATTTGCGCAATGCAAGCACAACAAGGGGTATGATAACCGACAACGATGATTTTATCCTTCTGAAAAGGTTTCTGCTTTCAAAATCTGCTCCTCTCGCTTTTTGTGACAACATGATATTTTCCATCTCCTGAGACAATATGGGAATGAACCTCAAAGCTATGGAAAAAACCAACCCAGTATCTGAGGAAAACTTTTTAGGTAGTTTTAACTTGAACATAAGGCTTTCTATTCCCTTTGCAATGGATAAGGGACGTGTTGTACAAGAAAGTAAGGTACTGAACATAATTGCCCCGATTATCCTTGCGCTGTAGGTAAAAGCTCCAACGAGACCTTCAAAAGTTATACTCAGCTTTCCCATAGAAAGCAATATTCTTCCAGGGGTGAAAAAAAGCTGAAAGATAAAGACCATAAGCAGTAGCAGCCAGATACTCCGAATGCTCCGTAAGTAATGCTTTATATGGATATTGCTTAAGTATACAAGCACGAAGAAATAGAGGAAAAAGAGAAAAAAATTC
>QNAR01000195.1 GCA_003643975.1 Thermotogae bacterium
ACCCCTATCAACTTCAAGCTATCCTTCCGACTCACCCGCACAAGGGAGAAAGCAGGGAAAATAAAACTTTCTCTTTTTCTTATTCTTGATTGATGATAAAGCCCGGTTACACTCATCATGAAAAGGGGAAAATTCTTTTTTGAGACACCCTATATTGTATAATAAAAGTAATAATTTGATATGAGAGTTAAACATATTCGGAGGGATAACTGTGGATAAAACTAACAAAAAAGAGGATAAAAGCACATGGGCTATTGGTGGTGGTTTAATTACAGGTCTTGGTGTAGGTTTTTTCTTCTTAAAGTATTCTACTTTTGCATTTATTGGTAGTACTTTAATAGGGTTAGGTTTAGGCCTAATGATAGCTGTTATAATCTCAAAAATAAAGCAAAACTAAAATTAAAAAGGAGATCAATAGAACATGCACCCACTATGGGGAATATTAATGATTGCAATAGGCTTGTTCATGTTAATCTGTGGCCTAATAAAAAGCGATTTTATTGTTTATCGTCTTATGGCTGCTCGCTCAAAGCTGCTATGGGGCAAGAATGTACATCGGTTTTATCAAATTGTGGGTGCAATTGTCATTGTTATTGGAATCCTTGTGGTTTTTGGAGTCATATGGCAATAACGAAGTTTGAAAGAGCCCTCAATGAGGGGAATTTTCAATCACCTCCCTTCACACTGCTTCAAGAAAATCATTCAAAAAATGCCTTACTCTTTTGTCGTTTGAAAGGAAGAATTGTTCTGGCGTTGTGTCATAGATAATTTGCCCTTCTTCCATATAAACAAGGCGATTTGCGATGTTTTTAGCAAAAGACATCTCGTGGGTTACCACAACCATGGTGATTCCACTTGCTGATAGCCTTTTTATAACAGTCATTACTTCCCCAACGAGCGACGGATCAAGAGCAGAAGTGGGCTCATCAAAGAGTATCAAATCAGGTTCCATAGCAAGAGCGCGTGCGATTCCCACCCTCTGTTGCTGCCCGCCAGAGAGCTGCGATGGGTAATGGTTAACTCTGTTAGCGAGATCCACTTCTTTGAGTTTTTTTAGAGCTAATTCTCTTGCCTGTGGCCATTTGAGACCTTTCACCTTGACCAAGCCGATAGCAACGTTGTCCAGAGCTGTCAGATGCCTGATCAGGTTAAATCGCTGAAAAACAAATCCTATTTTCGACCTTACGGTGCGCAACACCTTTCTATCTAGAATGACTTTTGAATTGTGAAAGTACACCTCACCCGAATCGGGGGGGATTAAATAATTCATGATCCTGAGCATGGTAGTTTTTCCTGCTCCTGATTTTCCAATGATAGCAACCACATCTCCTTTATTAACTGAGAAGGAAACATCTCTGAGGACCTGCGTATCTCCAAAGCTTTTATAAATATTTTTTAACTCTAAAACACTCATGGTATTGCAAGCCTCCTTTCAAGATATCGGCCGAGGATAGATAATGTGGAGGTCATTAACAGGTATATACCCGCAAGAACAAGATAAGCTTCAAGGGTTGCCAATGTCTGAGTACCTATTTGCCTTGCTCTCATTGTTATATCCCCGAGGGCAATCACTGAAACAAGTGAGCTGTCTTTTACAAGGCTAATGAGCTGCCCTATAAGTGGTGGAATTGATATACGAAAAGCCTGAGGAAGGATTATAGACCCCATTATCTGGTGATTGTAAAACCCGAGAGCAGCCCCGGCTTCTATTTCTCCTGGAGGGACTGCCTCTATTCCAGCTCTGAAAATTTCAGCTACATAAGCCCCTTCGAACAAAGAAAGGGAAATAACACCTGCGAGAAATCTATCTATATTTAAAACCGAACCCATACCGTAATATACGAGAAGTATGATAACCAGCAGTGGCATATTTCTAAAAAACCATACATACAAAGTTCCCAGTTCATTGAAAAAATCGATACGTGAAACGCGAGCCAAAGCAACTAACATTCCAATGGTAAGTGATAGCCCCAGAGAAAAGCCACTTATCTTGAGCGTCATCAGAATCCCATCAATAAATAGTTTGGAATATCTTGCAATTACTGTCCAATTAAAAGGATAGACTTTTGATAGAGAAAAGTATATAACAGCTGCAATTACCAAGAATAAAGAAATGCTGAGCACTCTTGCAAAGTTTCTACGCACAGAAATCCTCCTTACAAACCTGGTTCGTAATCAACGAACCACTTTTGCTGAAGTTCATCAACTATTCCTGCGGTTCTCAACCATTGAATATAGGTGTTAATCCACTGAAGCGCTTCAAGATCGCCTTTTCTTACAGCTACGCCGAGATCCTCTCGAGTCAGGAATTCGGTACCAGCCTTAAGGGCATCATATTTTTTGGCAATATAGCGAGCATAGATGGAATCTATGACCATTATGTCTGCCCTGCCTGATGCGACTTGAAAAGCAGCTTCATCCATGCTATCAAAGGTCAATATATTGGCATTTGGAAACAATCTGCGTGCTGCTTCATCACCAGTCGTACCAAGCTGGACAGCTATCCTTAGCTTTCGGTTGGAGATATCTCCATATCTTGGCTCTTCTGTAAATTCTTTCGTGCTGTACACTATCACCTGCCCAACAGTTAAATACGGAATGCTAAAATCAACTCTAAGTGCTCTTTGAGGAGTGATAGTCATTCCGGACCAGATTATGTCGAACTTACCTGCCATGAGTGCCGGAATAATGCCATCCCAGTTGACCACTACAAATTCAAGCTTTACGCCAAGAATATCTGCCATGCGCTGAAGAAGTTCCACTTCAAGCCCGATTCTATTTCCGTCAATGTCTGTCCCGTAAAGTGGCATATAACCAGCATCCTGGCCAACTCTCAATACTCCACTTGCTCTGATATCATCGATCAAACTGCCAAAAACCAGTCCCGCAAAAACTACCAACAAAACAACAAGCCAAACTCTTCTCATAAGAACACCTCCAAAAATAAAAAAACCGGGCGATTTCTCGCCCGGTGATCTCTCTATCTCTTAAGCACGACTAAGCCGTGCTGCCGAGAAATCCCGGGCAACACCATTTAACGTGCTTCTTTATGTTTTTAACAATACAACTGTTGTAAATCATACTATTCACTCCATAAGATGTTTCGCCTATCATAGCAAATAAAGAGTCGCTCTGTCAAGTTACAATGATATTACTGAGCCATTTACAGATCCACAAAATGTTTTTTGTGGTCAAGCAGAGTCTTTCGGATTGTAATGGCTATTTTCAGAGATGTAAAAGGTCGTTGGATAATTTGTTTTTAGAATTGATTGATTTTTTGTGCGCCTATTAGAAACCTGTTGACGGATAATGTCATGACTGTTTTCGTTTTCTTAACATAAAGCAGTTTGGGATATTGCAGGTGAGTGTGATATTATTGTGA
>QNAR01000196.1 GCA_003643975.1 Thermotogae bacterium
CATGGTAACCTATAGAAGGGAGTCCGGGATTTCCAAGTTATTCTCACCAAGACCTCTAATTATTGTTGAGGGTATCTTGATATTGCACAACGAAGAGCTCAGAGAACTTTTCGATTTTTCTGTTTACATCGATGCTCCTGCTGATGAAAGGCTGATCAGAAGAATAGAGAGAGATACAAGAGAAAGAGGGAGGTCCATTGAAAGCATAATCACACAATACAGGAAATTCGTTGCCCCTGCTTTCAAAAGTTTTATTGAGCCGCAAAAATATTTTTGCGATATCGTTCTCCCTGATGGAGTAGAAAACGCAACCGGACTCAAAGTCATAATCAACGCAATAGAAAATATGTTAAAATCATATCGCTAAATACTAAAGCAATTAGTTAATCGGAAGGTAACGCCTGGCAAAAGATTTGGTGGTAATGTAACTTTGTAACTATGCCTGAATTCGTTATGTTTCGGAGGTGGAGCCGTGAACAAGCGCCCCATAGTTCTTATTTTAGTCTTTTTGAGTCTTATAGTTGCTACTGCCTTTTCTTTCGATACTGCAAAGGCTACAAAGGCTTTTAAAACATATGTGGAAGACTATAAAAAGGAACAGTCTCAATTGCCCGTGATCCTCAAATTAAAGGAAGATCTTAAAGATCTTGCACTTTACAGGCTCTACAAGTTACAAATAGCCGGAAGCGTTGAAAAGAAAGAAAGCACCACGACAATTCCTGACTTGTTAACCGATCATATGAAAGCTCTTGATGAAAGTTATTTTTCAACTGGAGAGGAAAAAATTGCTTACAGTGCTTTCCTTTCTTGGGTTGTATCAGATGTGTCGGGTAAGAAGTTTCAGGTGGGTACAATCAACGAAATGCCAGCCTATTCTTTGACTTTTAACGGTTATTCTTCGAGAATAAGAACTGTTGCTCCTCGGGTTTACGAAAGCTGGATAGCCTATTCACTTGGGTTATTAAAAAAACGCCCATCAAGCTTTCCAGAGGGAAATCTTCCCATTCCCAATACCTTTAGTAACTTTGATTTAAGTGTTGCGATGGACCCTGCAGAACAGGAAGAAATCGCTTCAATAACCGATGAAGAAATTCTCAAACAATTATCCAAAGCCATTCAAGACATTTCAAACAAAAAATACGATGTCAGCGCCTTGTTCAAAGACAAAGTGGAAGAAAGAGTTGACTTCATAACCAGCAGATTACCTGAAGACCTGGAAGGTCTGGAAGATTCCACTAAAAATCTGTTGAAACTGTGGATTTACAGATCTTTCTCCCTTATTCAGGAAGCTCCCTATTTTCCTGAGAGCTTGCCTATAAATGTGATGAACATCCCTGGTTTTGAGAACGACATTTCCATGGAAGATCCCAACTACGAAAAGATAAGCGCTATAATCACAAAGAATGACATGATGATGATGCAACTCAACTTTGCCTTAAAAATGATTGGCAACAATGACTACTCACCAGTAGGGCTCATAGAAGCAGATATTGTCAGCGAAGCGAAAAAAATGGTTGCCCCGCTTTTGAGCACTCTAGGCCAAATAAGAAATGAGCTGTCCGGTGAGTTTATTTCAAGCGTTTCGAAAAAACTTTCTCTTGGCTGGATCAGAATTTTGTTTTATGCGTTGATCATTTTTTTGGGATTGACGTATCTCAAGATTCTCAAGAAATACCTCCTGTACATCATTGTCGGTTTTGAAACCCTTTATCTTTTATTTCTATCAAATCCTTACCAGAGCGCCTTTGATTTATCCCTGTATGCCATTGTAATAATCCCGCTGTTTGTTTTTGCTATCCTCATAACGCTGGGGCGGGTATTATCAAAGAAAAAGAAAGCTATTGATCTCCTCGCGTTGGCTTTGATCGTTCTGGCTTTGAGTTTGCCATTTGTCAAACTATACAAGAACATTCCTGAGCTATCTATGGAAAAATATCCTGAATTTTATGATTCCATATATTATGATGCACTGAAAGACGATCTCTTTGAATCTCCAAACTCTCTGTTCAGCATTGAAATGAGAGAGCTAACGTCATTGGTATCAGCTGAATTGAACGAGCTGAAAAGAGGCTATCGCATCATAATACCCAATATGTTGAACAATCTTGCGAAAAACACAGGAACAACTTTCTCGGTATCAGGAACGCGTTTAAGACTCTCAGTACCGTCTTTTGCTGATTACCTGTCCATAGAAAATGAGCCGACATATATTTCACAATTCGAAGATCTGCAGAAAGCTTTTAAAAGCTTTGTTAGAAGCAGCAAAAGGAATTATTCCCAATACAAAAGGACTCTCAACAACATTGAAAATATGGCAGAAAAGGTTGTTACTTATGCAGGGAACCCACTTCGAGCGGATTTTGAGGAGTACCTCAAAAGGACTCTGGAAGACAAGTCAGAATATACGGTCGCTCTTGACGACATAGAAACTGCCATATCTGATGAGATGAAGATTGAACCGCGTTCTGCTTTGGTTACCCCATATAAAGTACCAAAATACACTGTTCTTTTGCTTGGAATATTTCTTCTTGTAGCGACTACGGTTGTATTCAGAAACTTCTTCCTTTCTATACTCGAAGGGATATTAATTGTAATCGCTTTTGTGGGGGCTTATGGCATGAGAAATCTCGATATTTTCGTCCAGGCTGGAACTCCTTATCTAAAACTGTCTGTAAGCACAGGAATGAACATTTGGTTTTTTGTTATATTCACGGTTATAATTGTTTTGGCTGAAATATTTGCCTTTATATCCTACAAAAAAGGGAGGGAGAGTGCATGAAGTTAAGAATTGCTTTAGTTCTCTCATTGGTATTGCTCGTAGCGCTTCCTGTTATGGCGCTGAAAGTTATTATGGTTACTGACGTTGGAGGTCTTGGCGACAAATCTTTTAACGATGGAACCTGGGAAGGTATTGTCAAAGCTGCAGATTTCCTTGGTATTGAAAAGGAAGTTGTTCAGTCTCACGAAATGGCCGACTATATTCCAAATCTTTCAAACGCCGCAAAAGAAGCTGACATCGTTTTCGCTGTTGGTTTTATGATGACTGACGCTCTTTTTAAAGTCGCTCCGCAGTTCCCTGACACATACTTCGTCGGTATCGATATCGTTCCACCAGAAGGTGCAGAAGCTGACAACGTAGCCACTTACATCTTCAAAGAACAGGAAGGCGCTTTCTTGGCAGGTTATCTTGCAGCTGCAATGACAGAGACCAATATCGTTGGATTCGTTGGTGGTATTCCAATACCCCCTGTTGAAAGATTCAGATACGGTTATGAAGCTGGAATAAGGGTCTACGAAGAACTTCATGGAAAAACTATTGAAATACTCAGAGGTTACACCATGGACTTCAATGATCCAAAAAAAGGTAAGGA
>QNAR01000197.1 GCA_003643975.1 Thermotogae bacterium
GGGATTTACCGTTATTAGTCTTTCAAATGGTGTCATTAGCTCTTTGACAGATCTCCCAGGATTTTTTTCAAATCTGATGTCTCTGTTAGTCAACAGTCCAAGAAGCCGTCCTGTGTCATCGATCACAGGAAGTCCACCGATCTTATAATTCCCCATAATCCTATTCGCTTCACTGATTGTCGTTTCCGGAGATATGGTTACAGGGTCGATTATGACTCCATTTTCGGCTCGCTTTACTACTCTAACTTCTTCTGCTTGTTCCTCAGGAGTCATGTTTTTATGGATTACACCGATACCACCATTTCTTGCCATAACCTTGGCCATTTTCGCCTGAGTAACGGTATCCATTGCAGCACTCAAAAACGGCACTTTTAGAACAATGTTCCTGGTCAGTCTACTTTCAAGAATCACTTCCCTCGGCAAAACTTCGCTATACCTGGGAACAAGCAGTACATCGTCGAAAGTAAGAGCCTCTCTGATCACTCACAGCACCTCCATGCCTTATTGGTAGGACCACAAAAGATCTCCAATGGGATTTTATGGAGTATTTTAACATACTCAACTGACCTCGTCACTTTGGTATATCGATTCGATTTTTCTTCATAATTACTCTGAAATATAAAAGTATTCGGTTTTTAGAAGGAAAATCAGTTAGTTCGTGGAATATAAAGATAGAATTTTGTGAAGGGGAAATTCTATTGACTATTTAAATTATTTTCATTTTTAAGAAATCTAAGTAGTTTTCCAAAAGCAGCTGCAGTACCAAGCGGAAAAAGTATGGTACCAGCACTTATTTTCCCGCGAATAACTACTCCTCCTTGTTCCAGTATCTTTTCGATTGATACCATTTTATCTACGTATTCCATTATTTGTTCTTTTTTCAACCCAAGAATAGCACTTACTTCCTGGGGATCCAGCTCGCCTATATCTCCTTTGAATTCCGCAATAAAAATTACGATGTAATATAGTTTACCCTCTTTCGGGGTACCCTTAGGATGAACCATTTCGTATATCATCAGGGGAGTTATCTCTTCATCAAGAGATAATCCGATGATTTGTCCGGTATGTTTGAGGTAATAGGTCTTTTCCGAACTGAGCAATTCAACTTCAGTACCGATCTCTTCTATTGCCTCGCGAAGGGCAGCATCGACAAAACTTTCGCCTACTTCGACATGTCCACCAATTCCGGAAAAGAACCTTTCTCCATCAGAGACACTATGCTTTTCACCAGACACCTGAAAAATGTAGTGCGGACCAACTTTTATCAGCAGTCCCGCACCTTTTTCAGAATCATAAGGGATGAGATCATCCTGTTTCAAATTCCTTTTCCTCCCGTGAATTTTGTCTTGCATTCGACTTTGACTTCACCTGTATAAACTGTATAAACATTACCGCATCTTATTATATCTAACCACAATCAGTAAGTGAAGTAGTTCACAAAGTTTTCTTTCTCTACGAACTAATCATCTACATGATCTTTCAGGTAAAAACTTTCCATTGGTTCACCGAGCAAATAATGCGAGAACCAGATGAGATTTTGTTTCATAATCGCTCTCGCGATTCCGGGTTTATGAATGCCATGCCCCATTTCCTTAAAAATAACGAATTCCACTGGCACTCCCATATCTTTAAGCCCCTGATAAAGCTTATAGGCATTGGGAACAGGCACACGCTGATCATTGTCGCCGTGCTGTATCAATGTTGGGGTACTGGCGTTTTTTATGTATGTCATTGGAGAAGTCTTTTTATAGATCTCTTCATCGTTCCAGGGTGTTTCACCGAGGAAATACACCGTGAAATTATGAATATCCGTAGCGTAGTAATACGTTATCCAATCACTTATCCCGGCACCAACGGAAGCAGCTTTGAATCTGTTACTGTATAAAGAACAGAAGGCCGTGATGTATCCACCCTGGCTCCAGCCCATTATGCCTATTCTTTCTGGATCTGCAATTCCCTTCTCAATGAGGTAATCCACTCCGGATATGACGTCAGCGTAATCACCGATTCCAAGGTTTCTGTAATTAATCCTTCTAAATTCTTCTCCGTAACCGTCACTTCCCCTATAATTGGGTTCAAGAACTATAAACCCTTTTTCCACAAACTGTTCTAAAGGATACGTTTTACTAAAAGTCGGTACATCAAAGGATAGCCACGTTGGACCACCGTGCACTATCAGAAGCAACGGATATCTCTTTGAAGGATCAAAATCCGGTGGAGTTGACAGCACACCCTCTATCTCCACACCGTCAAGACTCTTCCAGCGTATAAGCTGCTTTCTGGAAGTCAACCTTTCTTTGTAAAACTTTCCTTCATCTGTTATCTTTTTGCCTTCAAAATATACTTCAAAAGGTTCTGTCGGCGTCGCTTTTATGCAAACCAATTTATCCGTGTCACTGGACACCGCAGCCCAGAAAACCGTGGAATTATCATCTGTCAGAGTTTCAACTTTTCCATCAGGATCTAATAAACCAATCTTTATTCTTGTACCCTCTCCCCAGCTTATGTACAATCCTTTCTTTGTGTAAGCTACGATTTCGATGATGGAATCAACATCTATATGTATCCTCTCTCTTTCTCCGGTCTCCAGATCGAGTATCTCCAGGGGATTGTTCGATTGCCACGGAAACCCTTCTTTGGTAAGCGTATATGCCAATTTTCTGCCATCTGGAGAAAGGCGGAAATCGGGACGGAGTCTGGAAATGCCGAGCTTCTCAATCTTTTTGCTTTCTAAATCGAACACACAAAGTTCCGATTCGTCCATGTTGTTCATTAAGCTTGGAGGCGGAACAACAATAAATAATACCTGTTTAGAATCTGGTGTTATTGCAAAATTGGCTATGAAAAAATCCTCCGGGCCAAAGAGTTTTTCTGCTAAGTCTTCTGTCTCAACTTCTTTGTCATCTGGTCCCTTTCTCATATCTTTAGGGGTTTTCAAAGCTTCTTCAAACTTCGAAATAACTTTATCGATTGAAACATAATAAAGACAACCTGTACGATATTCTTTATCAACATATTCAAAATCACCGTAGAGTTCTTTCCTTTTTTTGATTGCTTCATCCTCAGGAGTACTGAGATAGAAGAAACCTTTTCCATCTGGAGACCACTTGTAAGAATCCACTCCATTGGGTGCGTTTGTTATCTGAATTGCCGCCTCTTCAGGGGAACGCTTGATAAAAATCTGTTTCTTTTTCTCACTGTTTTCCCCAGCTTTTGAAAGATATGCAAGTATCTGCGAATCTGGAGACCATAAAGGCATTGAACTTTCTGTTTTGAAACCAGTTACGGGATAAGAAAAATCTTTTTCCACGTCATATATCCATACTTGGCTTCGAAATTCATTATCATCCCAATCGGCATTTACTTTGA
>QNAR01000198.1 GCA_003643975.1 Thermotogae bacterium
TAGTAAAATTCCAAACGGGGCTCGAAGAAATCCCACCTCTTCCATCTTTTGCTTCTATTTTCCAATAGTACGTTGTAGTGCTTTCCAGCGTTCCAGGATTGTACGTTGCTTGTGGGTGATTGCTTTCCACCAATGGCGGTGTCAAGCTTGTACCAAAGAATATATCATATGTTAGGGAATCATTATCAGGGTCAGAGCACTCCCAGCTGAGTGTTGTAGAAACATCAACATATTCCTCGCCAACGTTCGGAAATGGTGTTCCAGGTTCTGTGGGTGCTCTGTTTGCGGTTGAAAAATTCCAGATAGGTCCTTCGGTTTCCCCTCCCCAGCCATCTTTGGCAACGACCTTCCAGTAGTATGTTGTATGACCAATTATGCCTTCTGGAGTGTATGATTCACCTTTTATCCCAGATGCATAAAGGGAAGGTGTAGAACTTATTCCCAGGTATATATCGTATGTCAGAGGGTCGTTATCGGGGTCTGAACACTCCCAACTGAGTGTTACAGGTATCTCCAATCCCGTTGCTTCGTTATCCGGAGATAGGTACGTTGGAGTTGCAGGCGCATTGTTGATCGTTGTAAAGCTCCATACAGATCCTTCGGTTTCATCTTTTCCATCTTTCGCTACTATTTTCCAGTAATAAGTTGTGTGAATATCAAGAGTGTCCGGAGCGTATTCCGGTAATGAAAAATCGGTTGCTATGGGAGTGGTTAAATCCGGGCTTTTACCAAAATATACATCATAGCTCAGTGAATCTCCGTCAGGATCACTGCAACTCCATGACAGAATGGGATTGAGGGAAACATTTGACTCGCCATCTGTTGGCGATGGATCTGTTGGAGATAGAGGTGGTCTGTTAATGTCCATTACTGTTATCATAAATGTGTCTGTCGCATTTCCTCCCCACCCATCACTTGCTTCTATCTCCACATTATAAGTTCCTGATGCTTCATAATCCGGGCTGTAAATGTATATAGCATCTGTTATACTCCCTACTCCATTCAATATGGTGAAAGTTATTGAGTCATTGTCAGGGTCAGTCGCATATCCTTTCAGATCCAAAGTCAGTGTTTCTCCTTCGTTTACACTCTGGTTGTTTATATCTATTATCGGGGCTCTATTTGTAGTTGAGAAATTCCACACAGCACCCTCTGTTTCTCCACCCCGAGCATCCCTGGCAAGCACTTTCCAATAATACGTTGTATGGCCAATCAGTTCATTCGGGGTATACGAAGTGTCTGGAATTCCTATAGTTAAAAGAGGTGGGGTTGTGTTTGTTCCGAAGTATATATCGTATGTTAGTGAATCGCCATCGGGATCAAAACATTCCCAGTTAAGCGTTACGGGTATTTCCAGCTCTGCTGAGCCATTAGCGGGAGAGAGATATGTTGGTGTTGCAGGAGCTCTGTTTATTGTTGTGAATCTCCAGATAGGTCCTTCTCTTTCTCCACCAAAACCATCTTTGGCAACTATTTTCCAGTAGTATGTTTTGTTACCATTTAACTCATTCCGATCGGAATAAGTGTCTGAAACCTCGGATACAAAAAGAGGTGGGGTTGTGTTTGTTCCGAAGTATATATCGTATGTTAGTGAATCTCCATCAGGGTCGGAACACTCCCAGCTAAGTATTACGGGTATTTCTAGCTCCGTTGCATTGGCTGGAAAAATATATGTTGGTGTTGCGGGATCATTATTCAATGTTGTAAAACTCCATACAGGACCTTCTGTTTTTGCTCTCACATCTTTGGCAACTATTTTCCAATAGTAGGTTGTGTGGACATCTAAAATACCTGGATTGTATTCTGTCGATGAAATATCAGTTGCTAAAAGTGTTGTTGGGATTGGATCCGCACCAAAATACACATCGTATTTCATTGGATCTTCATCCGGGTCAGAACATTCCCATTTCAACACAACTGATAACTCAGTATTAGTAGCACCGTCAGAAGGAATAGGATTATCGGGATATCTGGGTGGCTCGTTCACCAGCCGTGCACAAGAAATAAGTATGGAAAATGATAATGTAACTACTAGCAACCGGAGAAACTTTTTCATAAACTCCACCCCCAGCACCTTATATCACATTATACAAAATTGAAAATGATACATAATGAATAAAAGAAAAAAACAATCGAACTATTAATATATAAGCTTAATACAAATCTATAATCAGTAACATAACAACTACCCATTCATTTGCATTCAGGATGTTTTCATGAGCATTTTTGGCGGACAACTCAAAGTGAAAATTGCGATGCGGAATAGAATCTCTACCAGTATGTAGATGAAACAATAGAGTAAAGAAAATTTGTGCAAGCAGAAAAGTAAATCAAAATCTCTCACTTTCAGTATGTTAATACGGCTTCGAAATTTCATTTAGTCCAGTACCCCCATAATGAACTCGTTAATAAGGTTATAGTTGTCGAAGGTTATGCGAAATTTCATCTTTTAATGTAAAGTTAATATCCGAAAAAGAAAAAATTTTTTCTTTTGTTCTTTGTATTGTATTGCTGTATAATCTCGCATAAACACTGATAAACGGTTATAAATAGCAATAGATGGATTTTTTATTTCAATAGTCCAAAGCATATACTCTTTTAGAAAGAAAAAATTTTTTTCAGGAGGGTAATATGCAAAAATTCGAAAATCCAACTTTTGAAAGAATGAGAAAAGCTTATAAAGACCTCAGCAAGTCAGGAAAAAAATTGGTCGACTATGTTCTAGAAAATCCCGAAAAAGTTATAAGAATGTCCATAACACAGTTAGCAAGGGCTGTTGGGCTAAAGAGCGAATCAACTGTTGTTAGATTTTATAGAAATCTTGGATTTAGTGGTTATCACGATTTCAAAGTATCTTTAGCCGGTGATCTTGCAGGAAAATCAATAGTGCATTCTTATAGGGACATTTATATTGACGATTCGATTGAAAACGTGAAAAAGAAATTTCTAAGCAGTACAATCAGAGCTTTCCACGATAATGAAAAAAAATTGTCAGATGATCTGCTGGAGGATGCAACAAAGATAATTTCAAAAGCTAAGAGAGTTATTTGTATTGGTTACGGTGCCTCAGCGGCTATTGCTAAATACGCTGCATTTCGATTTTCAGTCATGAGCAAAGAGGTTTTTTTCTCTGAAGATTCTCATCTCAATGCCGTGATTTTGAGTAAATTAAAGCCAAATGATAGTGTGCTTGCAATTTCTTATTCAGGAGAATCAAAGGATGTCATTATTCCTCTGGAACACAGAAAAGGGGCAAAAGTGATAGCCATAACGGGAAACAAAGAATCCTTTTTGGGAAGAATATCTGATGTTGTGTTTGATGTAGGTGTTAAAGAAATA
>QNAR01000199.1 GCA_003643975.1 Thermotogae bacterium
TGAAGAAGCTGAAGGCAAAGCCGGCAGAAATGGTGAAGCTCGACTACCGTGTGGAAGCAGAAGCGACGACACTATCGCTGGTGGAACTGAACGAGCTGCTGAGCAAAGTGGGTATAGCGGTAGAGGCGATGGAAGTTGCCGGCAAATTCGTGCTGATAGGTGCAGACACGGAGATAGACAAAGCGGAAGACTTAATAAAGACCTTCCGGGTAGAACCCAGCAAAGAAGCGACGGAAGTGGCGAAGAGCTATGAGATAGTGGGGATACCGGAAGGATTCAGTGTATCGGACGTACAGACGATAGTGAGGAAGATAGGGATAGAAGTGGAGATAGTATCGGCAGGAGAGGCGACGCTGCTGGTAGGTAGTGAAGAAGCGATAAGCAACGCCAGGGGGATAATAGCGACGTTATCCAGCCTTGGGCGAAAACCAGAAGAGCTGGTACAGTACAGCTACAAAGTGATAGAAAGGCCCGAGCAGTTGACGATAAATTCTCTCGAGAAGATTCTAAGTTCTATTGGCATCGATGTTGAGACCATAGAAGTGGTGAATTCCCTCGTTCTCGTCGGTACGCAAAAACAAGTGGAAGAAGCCTCGAAGATAATAAATTCTCTAACCACTCAGAGCGCAACCAAAACTGATATAGCAAATGAATATACCGTGATGAATATACCTGAGGGCGTTAATCCCCAAGAACTGGAAAATGTGCTAAAAGCCTTAAGCATTCCTACACGTGTCTTACAGGTGGGGAAATACGTCATTCTCACTGGTGATGCCACGAGCCTCGCAGATTCTGAACGATTGATCCGAAACATCAGGATGTCTGAGGCTACCTCTTCAGCAACGGTAACTACAAGCATGCTCAATTATAAGATAATGGCAATCCCAAAGAATATCAGCTTTGATGAAATGATGAAAACGGCAAACAGCCTTGAAATGAACCTAAAGTTTGAAAGAATAGGTGAAAATGCTCTGATTATCGGAAAAGATTCCGAGATAAGCTTCTTTGACCGCGTTATCACAGATATCATAAAGGCGAAGGAAACCTCGAGCAAAAACGTGGTTTTTGAGAAAAAACTGCCCGGAATAAATGGGAGCGACCTCAGCGACTACTTGCTGGCGAGAGGAGTTGAGGTATCAGTTACTGAAGTGGCAGATGGGTATCTCCTTTCTGGAAGCGCAGAAGCACTTGATAGGGCAGCCGAATTCATAGGATACCTATCCAGTGAAAGGGAGAAGGGATACCGCAAAATTGAGAAGAACTCTTTGGATATTGAGAAACTCAACAGCGTACTCGAAGAACTATCGATTGACGTGAAACTCCTTGAACTGAATAATGCTGTGTTGCTGATCGGAAAGGCAAGCGAACTTGAAAAAGCAGAAAAAGTTGTAAGAGATGTCAGTGAGTTGCCAACTGAAAATGCAACTGAGGGTGCAACTGAGAACGTGGTAAAACTTCCTGTAATAAATGGCTGGGACATCCCCAAAGTGAAGGAATACTTGTCAACGGCCGGGGTTAAGCTTGGAAACATATTTGAAGTTGATGGAGCTCTCGTGGCCGTTAGCACGCCAGAGACCACTAAAAGGGCGATAGAGCTTCTGTCTTTGATCTCCAGTGATCAGGGTTATTACTTGAAGCTCGATAGCAACGCGATAAATGAGACTCAGCTCCAAAATGTGATTTCCACGATGAATTTGAATGTAAAATTCGTTACTCTGGAAGATGGCTGGTTGCTTGTTGGAAATAAGGCAGATGTGGAAGAACTAAAAGAAATTCTCGAAAAATCCAGCAAAGAAGAATATATGAGGTATATCAAGGGAATCACATCAAATGCCACGGAGCTTGTATCGCTTATTGAAACGGCTTTCCCGCAGGTCAAAGTATCCGTATTCGAAAAACTCGAAATGATGCTTCTCAAGTCATATGATGAGGAAGCCTTGACTAATGCAGAAAAATTCGTGGAAGGTATTCTCAGTAAAAAAGATGCAAAATCCCTGGAAGAAAGCATAAAAGCACACGATGATCTTATAGACATCAATGTAGAAAATGCAGATCTTAAAGCGGTTTTGAAAAAAGTCGCCGGAGACCTTGGAATATCGCTCCTCGTTGATGAAGCCATTAATGACAGTATTACCATTTCGGCCAAAGACCTGAGCTGGAATGATTTTCTTTCAGTGCTTGAGCATAAAGGGTACAGCGTTAGTACCGCTGGAAGCATTTATATCATATCTGTCAATACCAGAGCTGAAACACCAACCGATTCAGCCACCGAGGAGCAGATATACAGGATTTACCACAACGTTGAGGAATTCAAATCGCTCATAGAGTTTTATGGTGGTACGGTCTATACCGATCCAATCAATGGGATTGTTGTTGTCAAGGGAATTGAAAAATCCAGAGTGCAGGAAATTTTGCAGAGACTCGAATCCGCCTTCTCTTCTCCGAAAAAGCAGGTGAAAATAGAGACAAAGATCATGGACAAATCCGTATATGACAATTTAACCAAGCAGTTGCAGGCGTCGTTGAATCTGGGTTCTTCACAGCCTCAAATCCTTTTCAACAAGGATTCCATTGGGCTTTCTTTCAATGTCATAGATGTTGTGGACTTCCCGAAATTATTGGAAAACTTTATCAGTTCAGCCTCTGCAACTGTAACAGCCAGTCTTAGTCAGGGCAACAACGACTCTGATATCGTTTCCAATCCTTCGATCATTGCTTTGAGCGGTGAAGAAGCGAGGATACACATAGGGGATACCATCCCCTATACAACAAAAAAGGTGCTGGAAGACGGTACCGTTATCGAAGAATTGAATTATCTCGACACAGGTGTTGAGATGACCATAACGCCGACTATTAATGGTGATGGGACAATCATGCTTGATTTGTACATAAAAGTGAGCGATCCACAACAGTACGGGGATTACTACGGTGAAAAGACCCGTGAAGCTCAGACAAAGTTGATGATTTCAGACGGTAACAGTCTCAGCATAGGTGGTTTAATAACGGAAAAGGAGACTGTCAACGTGACCAAACTGCCGTTCCTGGGAGACCTTCCCTTTATCGGAAAACTCTTCACCACGGAGACGAAATCGAAGGAACAGCGCGAAATGGTCATCATCATCACTGCGAAGGTGGTGGAACCATAATGTTGAGAACGGAAATTTTTTCAGGGAGATTTTACGCTGGATTTCCCGAGGAACTGAGAAAGCAAATAGAAGCGTGTTTTCTTCATAAAATAGGTCCGGGTGAACTTCCCGGACCTGTTGTAAAAAAACTGGATAGAAACGTGGGGCTAATCTCGCCTCATGCTGGATATATTTACAGCGGGCCGGTTGCA
>QNAR01000200.1 GCA_003643975.1 Thermotogae bacterium
ATCCGACCAGAGAGAGACTTTCTGTTCATCGCCCGTAAGGAACTGCTGCTTCCCTTCCAGTTCCAGGAACTCAGGGCGAAGCCGCATATAGAAATCGTCCTTCTGTAATGGGGCTCCATTTATTTGGAGATTGTAAGTATTCGCCAGGCCATAGAGCCGATCCATTCCGCTCTGGTAAATATCCATTGCGGCCTGGTCTGCATCTGAACGAGCATATTCTTCCACAAACTCAACAATCTGAGTAGTCCGGTCCATTCCAAGAGGGACATACCTGTCAGCCCCCATGACAGAGATCCCATTTTCTCTTATCGCTGTCCAGTTGTATTCATTACGCTGGTGCTGGAGCAAAGAAATAAGAGTGTCTTTTGTTAGAGTGAAATCTCCAAACTGAGCCATCTCTTCTTGCCAATACACTTTGGAGCTCTCTACTCCTGGAAGAGAGTTGAACTGTTCCCCAAACTCCTGCATAAAACGAAGATCGAACTTCCCTTTTGCCAGCCACTTATCCTGGATATCTGAAAAGAAGACTTTATAGAAGAGACTTCCCTTTCCTCTGACTTTCTCGACGACTGTGGAATAGCTGAGGAGCCAGTCATACATTGAGAAGAAGACTTGATTCATATCCCCACGAACCTTCTCTCCTTTATTCCCATACATCGGGGTGGTACTGGTTTCCCGGGCAATCATATTTGCCAAAGCTGAAGGGGCTATTGAGGTATCCCCTATTTTGTAACCACCAAGCCGTATATCGAGCTGTCCGATACCCACAACCTGCCGGTAGATACTGTCGAGTGTTTTCATCGGGAGCTTATCAATAGACTTCCGGAGGCTTTCAGCTTCACGCTGCCGCTCAAGATCTGTTGCCCCTTCAATACTCCCCTCTAAAGCAACCCCAGATTCATCCCTTCCACGCAGATTCAACAGGGTCTCAACGCCAACCATATCCAACATTTTCTTGGCCTTGGTTGTTTTGACACCCTTAATAATCGCCTGGATAACACTGATCTGTGAATCAACATGGGTCAGTGCATCTTCGGCAAAGGTTCTATTTGCGGTTGTCTCCTGCTCAAGGATATGTCGTCTGGTTGTTGCTTCAGGGTTTGAGCTCTTTGAGAACACCTGGTCTTCTTCCACCAGCACCTTAACCCTGCGAGTCTTTCTCACTGAACGTCTCTGTGTCCTTTGCTCAGTGTCTCTGGTTGTCTCTACTCTGGGTGTCTCTATTGTACTTTCCTGTTCCGCCATGAAGAGGTCTGAAGGAGTCATAACCCCTTTGACTCTTTGGTCAACAGAGAGCATCCGGGCTCTTCGCACAACACCGGTATCATTCATTTCCTGAATACTGTGATAGAACTGCAGCCGGTCTCTTCCAAGCTCAACAAGCCCGAGAGGATTAATCTTCCGACCCTCGAACCTTCGCAAAGCCTCGACGTTTAACTCTGCTCTATGTGATTCAATAATGGCTGCCTTTCTTGCAAACCCTTTAAGGTCTTTGAAGGCCATCTCTTGATTATACTTTGCAAACACCCCATTCAAAGATTCCTGAATAAGGTCCAGTCGCCTCATCTGGCTGCTCTGAAGGCTCTGCATCACGCGAAGGTTATCAGTTGTTGTCTCACGAAGTTCAATTCCCAGAGATTCATTAAGAGTAGCCCGGGAGTTTAGAAGAGAGGAGACGTTATAGGGAACCATCTCGCCGTTCTGTATGGCCATCTGGTTCTCAACCCTTCTTTGGTTAAGCCGTTCATCAACAAAGGAAAGTGCAGAGAGAAGACTTTTGCGGTACTCAGCATCAGCCATGTCGGGGTCGACACCTTTCGCCAGCATCCGGGCTTGTATCCGCTGAGCAGTGGTGATTTGCTTTGAGATATCATCTGAGAAGGTCACATCTTCTTCAACACTGGGAACATCTTGAGCATTAAGGACATCAAACTCTTCCTGGATAAGCTGTTCCTGGGCTTCCATTTCAGCAATAGAATCTCGAAAGGCTTCAAGCTCTCTGGCATTGGCCTCAAGATCATGTGGCGGGGGCTCCTGAATCGCAAAGGCCGCAATATTATTATCTTCCATCTGGGAGAAAATCATTTCGCCTTTCACCAAGAGCTGTTTCATTCGAGCAATAGCAATCTGAGTAGTTGTTCTGGAGCGGGGTCTCTCTGTAGCCCCTTGTGCTGCTTCCTCTACTGCGGCTTCTTCTGTAACGGCAGCTTCAGAAGCTTCATCGTCTAAGATAAAGTCATCAACGGGAACATCTTCTTCAATCGCAGTCTCTTCCCAGTAACTCTCTGTCGTATTCCTTACAACCGGGACTTTACGCCTATAGACCTTCCCGTCTGGCGGAGCCTCTAAAGGAGCATTGGCCTCTTCCAGCTTCTTGGTCAACTCAAGGATCGCTTCCAGGGCCGCTTTCGACATTCTTGAAACGCCACCCTGTCGAATCCGTTTAAGCTCTTTAAGTATCGTCTGATCTTCAGGGGAAAGAACGTTGTAATCGTCAAAGAGGTAAGTCTTCGGAATGGCTGTATAGAGAAGAGACTCAAGTTCAAGAGGGTTATCAAACTCTTTGGCCTTGATAGAGACAATATCCATAGCACCAGAAGTGCCGGCTTTTCCAATGATTGTTCCAGTCGGACCAGTATCATCACCTTTGTGAACAGTGATAGCGATATTATCATCCTGGGTTATGATACGAACTTCGACCATCGTACCGTCTTCCATCTCAAAGGTAATCGGCGTTCCATCAAGAAGAACATTCTCGCCAGAATTGGTGATTCTCTGATGGAAATTAGCCGCATTCTCTAAAGGAGTGACTGGTGGATCATCCTGGTAATCAACAAGGCCCTCAATGGTTGATAGATTAAATCCGGTGATGACTTCAATCGCGTCAGAGAGCTTTGCATTAAAGGATTCTCTCTTAACGTATTCCTGCAGCACGAGCCGTTGAGCCGGAGACATAAAGGCTGGCATCATGGGGTCGGCTTTGGCGCTCTCATAAACCTGCTGCCCTTTTATTCGCAACTCTTCATCAGAGATGTGAGAGAAATCAATCGTCGTTTCCCCGGGGATTTGCCGAAGGTCCACGTCTTTCATTGTGGGAAGATCAGAAAGGAGTTTACGCTGAACCCTGGTCATTGATTCGACATTGTGGATCTTCCGTTGCCCGATATAGACCGAAGCGTCAGTAAGTCCACCAGCGGCGCCGAACCCAATCCCGAAGATGGCTGTATTGGTGAGAGTATCCAGCGTGATAGAAAGCATCTGGCTCATTGTTTCTTCTAGCGAGAGGTTGATTGGCTCTGCACCCTGGTCAC
>QNAR01000201.1 GCA_003643975.1 Thermotogae bacterium
ACCGATGGTGGAAAAATGGTTGTCAAAGTTTTTCAAGTAGCGCTTTGTGTAAGGATAAAGGCCTGCGTCATTGAGCTTTTCAACCACTTCGCGCTTTATTTCAAGGCTTCTACTTGCAAGGTCCATCATTCCCGTAAGTTTTTTGAAAAATTCCCTTTCATTGCTGCTCAAATACGCAATTCTTGGCAAATTGATTGTTACTACCCCTATGGAACCGGTGAATTCGTCGGATCCAAAAAGCCCTCCACCTCTTCTACGAAGTTCTTTCTTGTTCAGCTGCAAGCGGCAACACATCGAGCGCACATCATCAGGATTGAGGTCAGAATTTATAAAATTCTGGAAATACGGCGTTCCGTATTTGCTTGTTATCGTAAAAAGCAACTCTACATTGGGATTTTCCCAGTCAAAGTCCTTTGTAATGTTATAAGTGGGAATAGGATATTGAAATCCTCTTCCATTGGCATCGCCTTCCATCATTATCTCGAGAAATGCCTTGTTTACCATGTCCATCTCTTTCTGGCAATCGCCATAGGTGAAATCCTGCTCTTCACCACCAACTATTGCAGGTTTATCTTTCAAACGTTTGGGAACAGTCCAATCAAGGGTGATATTTGAAAAAGGCGATTGTGTTCCCCATCGGCTTGGGGTATTAACACCAAATATGAAGGATTGTATATATTGCTTGACTTCTTTGTATGAGAGGTTATCAATTTTCACAAAAGGAGCGAGATACGTATCAAAGGAGCTGAAGGCTTGAGCTCCCGCCCATTCGTTTTGAAGTATTCCAAGGAAATTTACCATCTGGTTTGCCAGTGTTGAAAGATGTCTCGCGGGTTTCGAAGACACTTTTCCCGGCACTCCACCAAGTCCCTCTTCTATAAGCTGCTGAAGGCTCCAGCCCGCACAATATCCAGAGAGCATAGAAAGGTCGTGGATATGCAAATCCCCTTCTCTATGAGCATCTGCTATCTGCGGATCGTATATTTCGTTCAGCCAGTAATTGGCTGTTACCGTACCACTGTTGTGCAAAATAAGTCCACCTATAGAATAGGTTACCGTACTATTTTCATTCACGCGCCAGTCTTTCTGGTTGAGGTAATCATTAACCGTGGCGGAAAAATTCAACATCGAAGTTTTCAGGTTTCGGAGCTTTTCACGATGCTTTCTATAAAGTATATAAGACTTTGCTACTTTGTTGAAGCCGAGATCTTCAAGAACCTTTTCAACAGAATCCTGTATATCTTCAATATCAATGACGTTCTCTATCACCTTTTCCTGAAAATCGGAGAAAACCCTTAAACTAATCCTCTCGATGATGTCCTCCGTATAAGAAGTCGATGTCGCTTCGAAAGCTTTCGTAATTGCTACATTGATCTTTGAAAGGTTGAAATCAGTAAGTGTACCATTTCTTTTCCTAACTTTCAGCATCTTTACACCCCCATAGTACCTATAAATTGATAACATCAGATATAATAGCACAACATATAGTAGATTTACAACTCTGATAACAGGGAATAATAAGGAATCTCAGCCGATTTTTAAAGAGAGGGTTTTCTATGAAATGCCCTTCGTTTGGCCATTTTTATAACTTCTTCTTCTCCTATCATGGCTGCCATTTTCACAAAAGCCTTTGCTGTTAAGATAACATCACCCAGTGCTCTATGCCTGCCCTCGGCAAGTATATTGAGCCTTGCAAGTATCAGGTCGAGATTATGCCTTCCACGAAAGAGCTTCCTTGAAAGCAGAATTGTATCAACAACAGGATTCAAAAGCTTTGGCAACCCTAGCTGTTCTGCGTAGTAGTTCAGGAAAGAAAGGTCGAAAGGTGCGTTTTGAATTACCAGTATACGCCCAGACAAAAAGCGGAAGAAAGCCGGAAGAACATCCTCAGCTGGAGGTGCATCCTTCACCATGCGATTGCTGATTCCTGTTAACCTGGTGATAAAAATGGGTATGGGGACTCCAGGATTAATCGTGGAGTGAAAAGCTTTGTCTTCCCTTATGGTCCAGGCTTCATCGACCACCATACCAGCAACTTCTATGAGCTTCGCCCCTTTATAAGGGCTTAATCCGGTGGTTTCGGTATCTATCACAGCAAATTCCAGTGCTCTCACTCCTCAGTTAGCAACAAATTGTACATGCACATTATGCCTTTCTCTATAACAGCATCTGGTGGTAAAAACTCTGGTGTATGCAAATCATGGCGCATATCTTCTGTTCCACACCCCAGCCAAAACAGAAGTGAGGGGTATTTATGGCTGAAAAAGCCGAAATCTTCGCCTGTGAGTTTTGGTTTGCATTTTATGAATCTGAGACCGCTCTTTTCTGCTGTTTCTTTTAGTTTTTCAAAGAGTTTTCTTGAGTTCACCACTGTGGGATAGTGTGCCAGAAAATTTAATTCACCTTCAATACCCCAGAAATCGGAAACTTCTTTCACAAGACGGGTTATAAGTGAATCTATCTTCGCTTTGTCCGACATTTCCATAACTCTATAAGTGCCTTCCAGTTCTGTATAATCAGCTATGATGTTTTTTCTTTGCCCACCGGAGATTTTCCCCACACTGAGCACGTGGGGATTGTCGTTGGAAAGAACCATAGGGATTGAAGCATAGAGGCTCTGGATAAACTGTGCAGCTGGAAGTATTGTATCCTTTCCCTTGCTTGGTGTGGAACCGTGTGTAGATTTTCCTCGAAACCTGATTTCAAATTCTGTTGGGCTGGCGAAAATCACGCCATCTTTAGAAGCGACAGTACCGAGGTCATACTCGGCATTAACATGCAAGGCAAAGGCTGCCTTTATGGTGTATCTATCGAGAACACCGGATTCTAAAATGGGCTTTGCGCCCCCCGGGCCCTCTTCAGCGGGTTGAAAAAGGAATAGTATATTTTTATTGGGAAGATCTTCGCAAACTCTTTGAATTAGACCGAAAAGTACAGCCATGTGCACATCGTGTCCACAGGCGTGCATCCAACCGGAGTGTTTTGAATGAAACTCCACACCGGTTTTTTCTTCTATGGGTAGAGCATCCATATCAGCTCTGAAAAGCGTATAAGCATCTCCTGCCTTGAAAGTGTACTCAACCAAAATAGCAGTCTTAAGTAGTTGATAGATTTTCAAGTTCTTACAATTCAAATCATTGATAAATTCCAACAGAATGTTCTTCGTTTTGAATTCCTTGTGTCCACCTTCAGGATACATATGAAGCTTGTGCCTTAATTCAATCGGAAGCGAATTTCCTTTCAGGGTAATCACCACCTCTTGAGGTATAATTGTCAGTGAACTAATAACAATATAGCACAAAAAA
>QNAR01000202.1 GCA_003643975.1 Thermotogae bacterium
CAGATGTCTTTTCCCCATTGACCTTTTTTGTATTTGAAAGCTCCTATAAACTGGGCAAAACAATATTTGCAACCGAAGGTGCACCCGATATATGGATTTATTGCGTAATCAGCTACCGGTATGCCAGATTTAGTTATTGGGTTCTTAACAGTTGTTTCGTAGATCATTTTTTGCTCCTAAAGGTCAGATTCCAGACCAATGAATCATCGTACTCCGGAATTGGGTAGTCTTTCTTGACTTTAGATACTATCCCTTTTGCGAACTATATTCTGGTTATTGATTGCGAGCAGATTAACCAACGTATCGACTATATGGCTTCCTCGAAATCCATTCCAAGCATTGAAAATGCAAAGAAAAAAAGAATAAAATAGGCGTAAGAAGCAGCAAATTTATCTTACCTTTCTTTGAAAAGCGTTCCGTGATAAGCATTGACCGCTGTTTTTACAAAAGTTACGGTCCACAAAATAGCTAAAAGCCAATACAGGGCAAAACCAACATAGTTAACCAATTCTATGTTGAATATCTTTGAAATGGAATGGCTTGCGGCTACGTACGCCCCCAGAGGGAAAGTAAAAGCCCACCAGGACATCGCATACGGAAGACTTAACTTTTTTATGTAATGCAAACTCATCACAATTGCTATTAGAACCCACCATATGCCAAATCCCCAGAATAGCAGTCCAAAGACAAAAAAAGGCTGCTTAACTGTCACAAAGGATGAGCTATTGACTAAGTTGACCAGTGCAACTGTTCCAGCACCAATCGGCCCAAGATTTATCCATATAGTTGGTGAAAGTGTACTTGGTAATGGATGATGAAGAATAAAACGATACATACTGATTGCAAGCAGTGCGAGGTAAATGAAAAATCCTGCTCCCCATCCAAAATAATTAAGGAATATAACAAACTCTTTTAATGTTCCGGAAAATTGTGGAATAATAGAACTTCCCGCAATTGGAATGACTATTAGACCAACAGGCGGTATAAACCATGCAGGGCTTATGTGGTCAAGCTTAACATGCTCCCCTTTGAACATATAATACGGGATCACTATTCCAAAAAAGATGGTGGAGAATGTTCCAGCAAACCAAAATATTTCCCCTAGAAGCATGTTATCAGCTATAAAAATGAAATTCGCCGCAAGAACGAGCATAGCAACCGCGATAGTACTATAAAAGTTCGAGTTTAAAGGATTTTCCAGGTCTTTCATCGCTTCATTCCTGAAAAGAGTCCATCTTAGCAGCCATGGAACCAGCAGGAGGAAAAACAAGATGAGATTCAAATAAAAAAGGATGGATGCAATTGTTTTCAGAAATGGAATGTACTCAGAAAATGATAGAGAGGTCATCGCAAATATACCGGTTCCCATAACACTCGCAAACCACGCCGGTGAAAAATTTTTGATGATTTCGCATTTGCAGTTTATATCTCTTAGCATGTTATCATCGCCTCATAAAACAGGTTTGCCGCTTTGGGCAAAGCAATAATGATTTTCTTTTTAAATGCCGTTTGATAGGCAATGATAACCGCTTGAAATCCAGAATGGCTTTTTATCCTGGTAGCTAAACCTTTGGTATTCAATACTGTAATATTCATTTGCATTGCTGACTCCTCCTTTTAGAGTTGAGAGTTGTGATATAAACATTTTTAGTTGGAGAAGCCTATTTCCAACCATCCCACCAGCATTTGCATACGTGTGTATGGTTTCTCATTTAATCTCTCACCCTTCTTTGTATGTTATTCATGGTAAAATCAAATTGTTTGCAATGCACATATGATAATCTGAACGTATCATATTCAACGCCATATTGGGTTACGATTTTATTCCTGCTTGTAACGCAAGAAACATCCACGCATCAGTAAACCAAAACATCTTTGAAATTTCATATCTTTAGTGTCTATTATCCAGATTTTAAACAACTTACAAACTTTTAAGAGAGCAATAAATAACTAAAATCATTGACAGTAACAGGTATATTATTATATTATATGCTATATGCACATATATGCAAGCGCTCAATATGGGGGGTATGTCGTGAGCACAACAACTGTTTTTATAAATATTCTTGCACTTGTTGCTTTATTTATTGCCTTTATCAAAGACCGGAAAAAGACAAAGCAATCATTGATAATAGCGTTGAAATCCTTTATCAAAATCCTTCCTGCTCTTCTTCTTGTAATAGTATTTATAGGTTTGTTTATGGGTTTTGTACCCAGGGATCAGATTTCCAGAATAATTGGCAATCAAGCTGGGTTCTGGGGTATATTCATTATTGCTTTGTTTGGGGCTATTTCACATATTCCTTCATTGATTTCATTTCCTCTCGGAGCCTCCCTTATTGAAAGCGGGGCTTCGCTCACCGCAGTTGCAGCATTCATTACTACACTGACTATGATTGGGATAATAACTTTACCGGTTGAAATCAAAGAGCTGGGAAAGAAGATGGCATTGCTCAGAAATGGCTTGAGTTTTCTTATAGCAATTACCATTGCATTTATTATGGGGGCAATACTATGAAGGAAGTGTTCAGGGAAAAACAAATGAAAAATAAGAAAAGCCTTAACTTGATACTTTTAGGTATTTCGTTGGCGATTGCGGTGATTTTACTGTTGATATTTCCCGACAAACAGACAGTGGTAACCAGAACCGCATGGAATTTTCTTGTTGAAATGCTACAAATCCTTCCTGCGGTAATGGTCCTAATGGGGCTTTTTGCAATTTTTGTTCCAAATAAACTGATCGTGAAATATCTTGGGAGCAGTTCTGGAATTAAGGGCGTTTTGCTTGCTTTACTCATTGGGGCATTACCCACCGGGCCTTTATACGTTGCTTTCCCTATGGCTTCAGCTTTACTCAAAAAAGGCGCTCGTATTTCCAATATCATAATTTTCCTGTCGGCTTGGGCTTGTATTAAAATTCCTCAAGAACTGATGGAGCTTCAGTTTTTAGGGGCATACTTTATGGCTTTAAGGCTAAGCTTGACAATTTTATTTGTAATTGCCATGGGTGCGATTATAGAGAAAATAATGTTGTGGAGCAAGAATTGATAGTACGACGCTTAGGCTGTCAGCTGGTGGAGTGACGGTGAAAACCCGTTGTCAGTTGTAGGTTGTGTGCAAAACTATTAAGTACCGAGTTGCGTGGTTCGAGTTACGAGAGCTAAAAAGCCAAAGAACCGAGTTATGAGTTATGAGTGATGAATTATGAGTTATGAGTTAAGGAGCCGAGAAATCGAGTTGCGTGATTCGAGTATCGAGTAATGAGAAGAAAAAC
>QNAR01000203.1 GCA_003643975.1 Thermotogae bacterium
GGAATCGATGGGCAGCAGAAATTTGAAAGTATGCTCATTCATGAATAACCACATAGATGCTAAAAAAGATGCGGTAAAAATCGAGAATTCAGCCACACTTTGATGTCCTATCCGGTCTGCCAGTTTACCCCACCAAAAATAGAAAACCATAGAAACGCCAGTAGCAATAAATCCCAGAATACTGAGATAAGAATAGCTTAGCTTTAGGTTAACAATCTGATGGTATGAAAAGAAAGGGCTGGCCAGCGCAATGGTGAAATTCCAGAATAGGGCAAAGGTAAGAAATTTTTTAAACCGTTCATCTTTCAGCGCTTTTGAAAAAATGTTGCCGGTAATAAGAGTTTTTTTTGGTGGATCATCGTATTTTCCAAGAAGCAAACGTGAAACAACAGCAGAAAATGCTCCCAGCGTGGCTACAAGCAAAAAACCTTTTCTATCCCCAAGAGAATCTATTAAAAATGAATAAAAATAAAGCAGAACCATAGATGACAGAGAAATGAGCAAATTCCTCAACCCGAAAAATCTGCCTAATTTTTTTTCGGGAATAATATCCTTCATGATTGAGGTCCAGAAGTTTCCCGTCAAACTGTTGAAAGCTCCGAATATAAGCAACGATATGAGCAGTAGATATTGGTTTCTCAAATTCAGCAACAGAAAAAGAGGAATAACTGTAAAAGAATATCTCGCTATGGATGCCGAGATGAGCATTGCGCGTTTTCTGTTGCCGCTGATCTTGAAAAGCCTTGGAGAAAAAACCTGTAGCATTTGCGAGATCATGGGAATAACGCCAATTATGGCGAGAATTCTCTCAGTGGCATTGAACTGGAAAGCAAGCCCCGTTATTATAAAGCCCTGCGTAAGTATAAAAGCGGCATTATAAGCTATGCCTTCAATGAAAGATATTTTCTGCGTTTTTCTAAAATCCATCAATCCATCCCCTGTTTATTTTTGCTTGAAGCAATTTACTCATACTTCTGTTAATCCATCATGCCCGGTATATTGAAAATTGATAAAGCTCAAAGAAAAAAATAGTTGCAACCGCAACTATTTTGTGATACGATAATGAGCAGTAAAAATGGAGGTTGAAACCATGAACAGACAACGTATGCTTGCTGAAGAAGGAATAGGGAAATTGTTGCTAAAGCTTTCAGTACCGGCGATGATAGGTATGCTGGTACAGGCTTTATATAATTTTGTCGATACAATCTTCGTTGGCAGAGGCGTTGGATCCCTGGGTATTGCGGGGATAACTATTTCCTTCCCCGTTCAGATATTCGTCATGGCTTTTGCCCAGCTTATGGGTATTGGTGGTGCTTCTATAATTTCCCGCAGTTTAGGAGCTGGCGATAAACCAAAAGCCAACAGAACAGCGGGAAATATTTTCACAGTAGTTGTTTTCTTTGGTCTTGCCATGGCATTGCTGGGCCTCAGTTTACTGAAGCCAATTTTAACCTTGTTGGGTGCTAGTCCAACGATAATGCCTTATGCCGCCGATTATCTTGGCATTATCCTTTTTGGTACCTTCTTCTTTTCTTTTGCAATGGCAACAAATAGCATTGTTAGAGCAGAGGGGAATGCAAAGGTTGCAATGTACACTATGCTTATATCTGCAATATTGAACATCATTCTTGATCCTATTTTTATCTTTGGCTTTGGTATGGGCGTTAAAGGAGCGGCTTTTGCAACGGTTATTTCTCAGGCAACAACGGCATTTTATTTGCTGTACTACTTTCTAAGCGGAAAGAGTTTGCTACATGTGGGTTTTCATGATCTAAAACCTGACATACCGATAATCAAAGAATCCTTTGCAATAGGGTTTTCTGCTTTTGTCAGACAAGTCGCTGGTAGTGTGCTTGGAATAATAATGAACAATTCACTGGTAATATATGGTGGAGACATTGCGGTAGCAGCATTTGGAATAATAAACAGGCTTCTAATGGTGTTTTTAATGCCAATGTTTGGTATAAATCAGGGCTTTATGCCTATATTAGGGTTTAACTACGGTGCAAAAAAGTACGATAGAGCTCTAAAGGCAATAAAACTATCGACAATAGCCGAATCAATTATATCCACACTTGCCTTTATCGTTTTATTTAGCTTCCCTGGATTCTTAATAGGGATATTTTCAAAGGATACTGAGCTGATTCTCATGGGAAGCAGTGCCATGCGAAAAGTCATTCTATTTCTTCCGTTGGTGGGATTCCAGGTTATCGGAGCCGGTATGTTTCAGGCACTCGGAAAAGCCTTCCCTGCCCTCATATTATCTATGGCAAGACAGATTTTGTTTCTCATTCCAATTGTTCTCGTTCTTCCTCACATTGCTGGTCTTGACGGCGTATGGTTTTCTTTCCCCATTGCTGATGCCTCTGCTTTTTTAATTACTCTTGTGCTTTTTATAAAACAGATAAGGAATCTCAAATCGGAAATAGGAAAAGCAGCGTGGGAGGGATAAATATGAGGTATTCAAGATCTCTCGGAAGGGAAATCGCATTAATCACAAGAAGTTTAAGAACTTACTTGGACAGAGAACTTGAAGAGTTATCGCTTGGGAGTGGGCATTTTTTTCTCCTTATGGCCCTTTATTGTAAAGAAGGAATATCCCAAAAATCATTGAGTGATTACCTTGGTATAGATAAAGGGACCACAACAAGATTAATCAGGAAACTCGAAAAACTCAAATTGGTTGAAGTAAAAGAAGACCCGGAGGACAAAAGAGTGAACAGGGTTTTTCTGACTAAAAAGGGGCATGAATTAAGGGAAAGATTAAAAAAAATCAGTGATAAATTCTCTCAAGAAGCGCTAAAAGGATTTTCGGGCAATGAAAAAAAGCAGTTGTTCAATTTGCTCGAAAAAATATGTGAAAACACACTTCATTTCAAGGAAGAACTTTGACTTTTTTTCTTCATTTCATACATTCTCCCGTCTGCCAAGCTGATAGCATCATAGATATCATTTTCAATTTTCGCGATACCGTATGAATATTTCAGTCTTGAGATATTTTCAAGTGCTGATGTTATTCTATTCACAATATCAAGGGCTTTAGATTCATCGCAATTTTTCAGGATAAGCAGAAATTCATCGCCACCATATCGTACTATAATGTCTTTTTCCCTTAAGTTCTCCCTTGCCTTTTTCACAAATGTAACAAGCGCTTCATCGCCAGCTTCATGCCCGTATTTGTCATTTATCTCCTTGAAATTATCAAGATCTATCATGACCACAACACCGTCGTTAAAATCGGGAATTTCTTGGAGTATGCCTCGATTAAA